>NZ_JAGYGN010000029.1:0-72638 GCF_019947515.1 Pseudomonas sp. A-B-19 | reverse complement strand
AAAACGCACTCGAGGAAAAGCAGCGACTGCGTGATATGGAACTCAGGCTTTCCGAAATGGCCTCCATTCTGGCAACACTTAAACCTTCGAATGAAACTTGATGACCTATGTAATCCGAAGTTTCAGCTGGTCGGCATTAATCCTTAGGGATCGTTGATTTTTCACATCTGTGAAAGTTTCACTACACTCCCCTGCAAAACCACTCCAGCACAAAAGCCCGATAACAATGACGAAAATCAACAGAGCAATGATGCTCGGCGGCTTGCTCACACTCGCCCTTGGCGCCCAGGCAGAACCTTCGCATCTGGACAGCGTCATGCAACAGGGACAACTGCGCGTTTGCACCACCGGCGACTACAAGCCCTACACCCTCAAGTCAGAGGACGGCGAGCATTCCGGCATCGACATCGCCATGGCCCGCGCCCTGGCCGACAGCCTGGGCGTCAAGGTCGAGTGGGTGCCCACCACCTGGAAAACCCTGATGCCCGACATGCTCGCCGGCAAGTGCGACATCGCCATGGGCGGCATCTCGGTCACCCTGGAGCGGCAGAAAAAAGCCTTCTTCAGCACCACCCTGGACGTCGACGGCAAAATCCCCTTGGTGCGCTGTGAAGACCAGGCGCTGTACCAGACCGTCGAACAGATCAACCAGCCCTCGGTTCGCCTGGTCGAACCCGCCGGCGGCACCAACGAAGCGTTCGTCCGCGCCTACCTGCCCCAGGCGCAATTGCGACTGCACGACAACGTCAGCATTTTTCAGGAACTGCTGGATAAAAAGGCCGACGTAATGATCACCGACGCGTCGGAGGCGCTGTATCAGCAGAAGCTCAAACCGGGCCTGTGCGCCGTCAACCCCACTCACTACCTGCAATACGGCGAAAAAGCCTACCTGCTGCCCCGCGACGACATCACCTGGAAGCTGTACGTCGATCAATGGCTGCACCTGGCCAAAGCGACGGGTAGTTATCAAAAGATTCTGCGGCAGTGGCTGGCGGTACCTCGCGCGAAGTAATGGACCGTATCTATCGCACAAAAAAAGGCGCTCCCGTGGGAGTAATGCCACTCAGTTAACGCTTCGAACACCGCAATCCCTGTGGGAGCGAGCTTGGTCCGGTGCTTAACTGAGTGGCATTACTCCCGTAGGAGCGCCCCTTTTCATTGCGGACCGCATATCAATCGTCGTGCAACAACCCTGAACTGTATTCACCGAAGCTATTGCCGAGCGCGCTGCCATGGAAATTCATCTTGGCGACATTGCTGTTGGTCGGCCCCGGGCCAAAACCGGCCGGCTGCACCGAGTCGGTCGAATAATCACTATGGGAGCTCACACCGGAACAGGCGCTCAACAGCAAAGCACCGGCGATCAGCGAGACTTTGACGAGGTTTGCGATCATTTTTTTATTCCTGTGGGTTGAGGCGCGGGGGAGATGACCTTTGGTGGTCATCCTATGCCTCACTTCAACGACACATCATGAAACTTTTCGGCAAGTCAGCGTTGGTTCAGGCAATGCGATGTCTTAAAAAACGGTGCCACTGCTCAAAAAGAGCAGCGTCCTACACGACATCAGGAATTGTCCGTACACTCCGCCATTGCTGCGCCTTTGCCACGAGTCCTATAGTCCGGCCCACGCCCTCACGGCGTGTCGGGTTTGGCGACTCGATAGCAATTGAACTGAAGCCTTCGACCATTTCGGAGCGTTTCGGAACGCACCTAGCTGCCTGTTTTATGGTGGCTGTGCGCGGGAGACCTCAGGGTCTGCCGGTTTCTCCATTGCCCGGTTCGCCAACCCGCGTACGGCTACCACCCTCTCGTTTGGCGACGATTGAGTGATAGCTCTCATGAACTAATGGAGCTTCACTTATGAATGAGTACATCGCTTTAACCAGCAATGCCGATGACCTGCCCTCGCTGTTCGTCAACACCACACAACCACTGCATTCACTGCTCAGCACCGCCAGCTACAGAATTCGTGCTGTGACGCAGATTCTTGAAAATCTGGCGATGCGTGGTGACATCACCAGCGATACGGTGGTTCTCAGCGACTTTGCGTTGTTGTGCTGCGTGCCATTGCGCGATGGTTGTGACGTGTTGGATGTGATTGCACGGCGGATGGATTCAGAGCCGTCCTGAAATCAGGAGGGGCGTTCTACTTGGGCGCCCCTTTGTAACTGATCTCGAAAATACATGCACTGGAAGGCTCCAATGGCCCACACAAAAAAAACCGGCAACCCCCGCAGAAAAGTAATTCTCAAAGAACTGACATTCATGGATGTGCGAGAGTCTGCGCGTGATGGGCAAAAGGTGTTTGAGTCATTTGTAATCACCGCCAAGCTCCCGTTGAACTTGAATACGTATACCCGGAACAAGAACTAGGCTCTGTACGAAAAGTACTGTCGCAAACACCGCATGGCACAAGCCAGCGAGACCATCGCCGCATAACTTTTCGCGAGTTTGTCGAACCGCGTAACGATGCGGCGATTCTCCTTTAGCCATCCGAACATGCGCTCGATGATGTTGCGCTGACGGTATTTAGGGCGATCAAACAGTCTCGGTAAACCCGGCTTGGGCTTTCGCTTCATGCTGCGCAACGGGATTACCGGCTGCATCCGATAACGGTCGCAGTAGCGGCGCAACGCCTCGGCATCATAGCCCTTGTCAGCCAGCAACCATCGGCAGCGTTTGCGCGGGCGCCCACGCAGGCTTGGGATGTAAGCCTCATCCAGCAACGGCTGGGCATAAGCGATGTCGCTGGCTTGCCCACCCGACAGTAGAAAACGCAGGGGGACGCCATTGGCATCGCACAGCATGTGGATCTTGGTCGTCAGGCCGCCCCGGCTACGTCCGAGCGCATGGTCTTGCGGTTCTTCAGGCCCCCTTTTTTCCCGGCGCCTGATGAGGCTCGGGTTGCACGAACAGCCGTGGAGTCGATCATCCAGGTTTCCAGATCAATCAGACCTTGTTCGTTCAAGCGAATATGAAGCCGCCTAAGCATCTGATCGAAAACTCCGCGGTTGCGCCAGTCACGAAAGCGCTGATACACCGTCGACCATGGGCCGAAGCGCTCCGGCATATCGCGCCAAGCGGCCCCTGAGCAAAGCACCCAGAGCACGCCGTTAAGCATCAGACGATCATCTGTCCGTGGGCGTCCGTTACGGCGGGGCTCACTGAAGATATCTGCAACCAAATCCCAGGCTGCGTCGGGAAGTTCGTACCGTTTGACCATCATGGGCTCCTGCCTTTGATGGGCGCGGACTCTACTGAATCCCGGCGTTTGTGGGGCTCAAATGAGTTTCGGTAGATTTCGTACAGAGCCTAGATTCGCCAAAGCCCTGCAACTCCAATCCTGATAAAAGCCCCCACCTCCCAGCCTCACCGATTCCAGCCCCCCATGTCCGTAACCACCGCCACACCCGCCCCGCTCTCCCGCTGCTTCTCCGTCGCGCCGATGATGGATTGGAACATCTAATCATGAAGGCCTTACAAATAAAGGCTTTCAGGGAATCTGTTTTTACCGCGTACCTCTTTCGTACCACCGGCCGCACATTCCCAGCCGCCATCAGCAAATCTTGTCGCCAGTGACTGTCGCTCCAATCCAGACTGGAACTCTCACCCTTGCGAATGGCCCGAGTCGGCCTGCTGCAGCCCCGATTCTGTCTTAAATTTTCCCTAAGTTTTCATGCTGGGGGCTGTAGCGGCCTAACCTATTGTTTTAAAACGAATACAGCCCCTGTTTTTGGTGACAAAACATCCGTATTTTTGTGCTTATGCAAACGGTAAACCGTGGCCTGTAGCGATGGTTTTGCGCACGGTAGCACGCTATGAAGCGTACGCGTCTTGATGGTCTATGCTGGGTTAGCCTGGACTGCCCAGGCCTACTTAAAGGGAATTGATAATGGCTGATGATTTAAGCAACCGCGGCCCGAAAGACAGAGCCCGCGTGAACACGTCTGAATCTTGGGAGTTGAAATATTGGACGAAAGAATTTGGAGTTACTGAGGCTCAGCTTAAAGCCGCTGTGGTAGCGGTTGGTCCGATGGTAGTAGACGTTCGTAAAAAGCTGGGCAAGTAACGCTTCGGTGGCCCTGCGGTATAACCGTAGGGCTTCTTGAAAGCCGTTTTTTTGAAGCGCCACCAACCGAAAAACCACCATAAGCTAATGATCTATAAGAGAAAATTGGCTTTTTGCAACACTCTCAAAACTGCTACATCCCCCTATAAGAATCAATAACTTAGCGTTGTATATTCCTACAGTAATGACATCCTTTCCAGGCGTTCTGCCGACCTGAACCCCAAACCCCTAGTTTGCCCCTGCTACGCTTTCTTCGTCACCGGAGAATTAGCACATGCCAAATTCAGATCTACTCCCTTCCCTGCTCTTCAAGATCAACGAGAACCAACTCGCCCTTGATGCCGCCATTCTGGAGCTGTCGAACTGGGTCGAGCAACGCGGCGCGGCCGAGGTTACCGATAATGTGCGCAGCGCTTTGGGGGCCATCGATAAAAATCAAGAATTCATCAAGATGACGCTCGCCGTGCTGATGACTCCAGAGTGACAGCTTTCGGCTGAAGCGGACGTTCAGAGGTGCCTAATCAATCAAGCACGCTCATGGTGAGATCGGTCTTCAGAATATTGGGGCGGATCTCACATTCGAACTTCATTAGCAACTGCATTTTGTCAGTCACCCGATGCAGTACCTCATCTTCGTTGTAGCTGTCCATGGGCCAGTCGATCGCGAGAATGGTTTGGTTATTCTCGTACCAAATCTTACACGCGCTGTCAGAGAACAATTCCTTGCCTCGTTCCTCAAGTTCGGAGTTCATAGCGAACAAGTAAACCCGAACGTGAGGAGTCATACGCTCACTGGCTCCGCTCAAGTACAGGACGACATCCGAACGAGTGCTCCAGTTGCTAGAGTAATAACGCAGCACTGGGCCATTTTGCCAATTGTGCCGGCGTGTAGCGCGCTGATAGCCCGGTACCTCGGCATCAAGTCGTTCGAGTATCTTGCTGTCCAAGGCATTGATCACTTGCTCCTTGAGCTTTGTGAGCTTGTTGATCTGATGTAGATGTTCAAAAACAAAATTTACAGCGTTAGCATCCATGGCCTGTTCCACTGTGATGTTCTCCAGATGCAGCAGGAATTCGCGCGCGAAAATTTGCCATTTATCCAGTGGCTGAGTCATGACTCGTTGCCCCAGTTGCTGCTGGATCGCCTTGATGAGTTGTGAGTAGCTCAAACCATGCCATGGCTGCTGCAAACTTTTTCCGGACGGCGAGAGAATCGCGTACAACACGCTGCGCCCCTCTTCGCCAAGTTTTTTCTTAGCGTAATGCTCATAGTCGTCGAACGGATTGACCTGCCCATGAAAGATTTTGTTCTCTAACACCAGATCCCAGCCATCCCCCCGCAGCACCAAATCAATCCGATTACCCTGGAGGGTCGTCACTTCACGCTGCGGGGGGTGGCGTAGGCTCGCAGTCAACTGTCCAGTATTAGGCAAACACGCCAACAGGGCGCTAAGAAAGCAATCCCCCAGACCATGAGGCTTGCCAGGATCCAAAAAGAACGCCAACAAGTCTGTCGTAGGGTTTTCAAAATAACCCCGACCGGCTACCGCGAAGATGCTCGGCTCGCGCTCAAGCGGGGTAAAGCGCTGAGCTTGCTTGAGCATGTGGCGTAGCTGTTCCAGTTCCATTGGCCGAGTCCCTTTTTGCTATGTCTTGATGATAATACCTGTTTGCAGGACTACCGGTGATAGACCCTGTATCTTTAGATCGTTCTTGCTAGTTGATTTGCGTGACCGGACTAGGATTACAGTACCCGCATCGGGTCCCTTTCTGCCAGTCGCGAAAGGCATAAATCGAATTCTGCCCCCCCTAACAGACAACTACATTGAGATCGACCAAGCCGCTGCGTTATTTTCTGTCAGAGCATTCTGCCAAAGTCCATCTAAACTGACCTCTGCTGACGGATCAGCACCTATTCTTTTTGTTCGACCCCATTTAAGCCCGCCCATGCGGGTTTTTTTTTCGCCGTCTATTTACAGTGGACGCACTTCTTGGGCTACGCTTTTCCTGTGCATGGAGGAAGCGCTATGCCAGAGGATCTAACACCCACCCCGCTCAACCCTTCCGATGAAGACTTTATTGCCCTCGGACATACTATCAATGAGGTTGCTGCCTATATCGACCAGTGCGGCTCTACGCGTGTATCTGATCACATCAATATACCAAAGTTACAAACTTGGGCATTCAACAAACCCCAACGCCTGCTTTCTAACAATCTAACGATTATCAATTTAACTCGCATTGAATGCGTTGTGCTTGATTTATTAACAAGCAGCGAAGAGCGCGTTATTAGCAACGAGGAAATCCTTATGAAGTTAAATAAGGACCCTTATAATTACAAAGGATTGCCCATGTGCCTCAGTAGACTGCAAGCGAAATTCAAGAAGTTTACTAAAGGAGACAGCCTCCTCCGCTCAGTAAGAAATCGTGGTTACTGCCTTATCCAAACAATAAATCCTGAATTTTAAGTCTCTACTTCAAGGTTGAGAACTCTTTCACGAAACATTGGCACGCGATCAAGGCGATCAGTCCTTGATCGCCGCCGCCGGTGATAGCGTCAATTCTTTGAGCTCGCGCCAGTCCCTCGCTATGCTGTTCAGTTAAGAAAATTGTAGGAGCGAGCTTGCTCCGGGCGGCGTTCCGACGATGGACTCAAGAGCGCCGCGTTTAGCCAGTAAATACGCGTTATCGTTAACGACCATCGCGAGCAAGCTCGCTCCTACAGAGACCACATTCGCTTAACTGAACAGCATTACGGCCATCAGCGATGACTTTGACGAGGTTTGCGATCATTTTTTTATTCCTGTGGGTTGAGGCGCGGGGGAAATAACATATGGCCATCAGCCTACGCCTCGTGTGTGCCGGACAACATGAAACTTTGTGGTGCGACAGCATTGGTTCAGGAACCCTGTGCACCTGGCGATATATCACCCCCAATGCCTTGCGGATCGACATTGTCCAAGGCCCGATTCACCAACAACTCCCCCACCACCGCCAGTTGCTGAATCGATAGCGCCAAACTACGGGTTGAACCTTCGAGCTTGCAAGCCAGGTCAGTGGTCAAGACGTTCAACGAGGCGAGGGTTTCGCAGGCGTGACACAGGAGCGTTTCAGTGTCGACGTCGGGAAGAATGGTGAACACATGGCAGACGGGATCAGCGTGATTCGGGTTTCGCAGACGTTTACTGACCACCCGCTGAGAGTCAGCGGATAGTTGAGCAAGATCAAGAGAATCGGAAGCCATTGCGGTTTGTGGAGGGTCAGGCGTTATCTTTTTCATCGTTTTCGTTCCTAGAATTAACCAAAGGAACTGCCGGCATCACTTCCACATGATGGGGTGGCAGCTGTGCACGGGTGTGGAAGACCGGGGATCTAGGAACCCGACGCACCCGAAAGTGCCCCGCGCACAGCCGCCATAATTTAACAGCAGACATGAAAAAAGCGCCTGCTTAAATTTAGGTGGCGCCCTGTGCGCCCAGATCTTGTGAAGGGCTTCCACACCCTTGTCGCTGAATTTGCAGCGACAAGGGAGGTTAGCCGGGTGATCCCTGGCTAGGCAATATGGGCAATGGGGACGCGACTTGAGGGAAATTTCCTACTTTTTCGTGATGTTATCAACGCAGAACGGCACCTTCCGGTGCCGTTCGAATTTCGCAGTCCTGCTTCTTATCTTGCCCAGTGTCCCGGCTTTGTCACAGAGGTCCACCAAGCTACGACAGGAAATGCCGAGAGCCATTTTTTGCTGAAGGTTATCTGCCATAGAAAAGCCCGCATCTGGACGTAATGCTGTTCACTTAAGGGCGAACACTGCATCTGTGGCGAGGGAGCTTGCTCCCGCTGGGGCGCGAAGCGGCCCTAAAAATGGGACTGCTGCGCAGTCCAGCGGGAGCAAGCTCCCTCGCCACAGGTTGCTTATTGTTTGCTCTATCTCTTAAGTGAGCAGCATTACGCATCTGGACGGGCGTTGGGGAGGACCGCAGCAAATGCTGCGGGGCAATCGGCACATTTTTTATTCTGATGCTCAAACGCTGGGCTTTGTAATAGCCCTAATAGATCAATGGTTATTATTTGACGCTTTTCTAAGAACGGCAGATTGCTAAGATCTTCGGCAAACACCTATGCCAGAGGCTCCAATGTGAAATCAACACCAACCGAAAGCACCAAATCTAGAGGATGGGGGTGGGCCTATAAAAAGATCAGGAGCTTTGGAAGCTCCCGAGTGACGGCCTTCTACAGGGCAAGCCTCTATACCTTTCGAGGTGACTCGGGGGCGTTCTCCACCAAACGGAGTTGGCAAACATTCCGAATCCGGCGTTAGCCCGCACCCGCAATGTACTGGCAAAAAAGGGGACCAAAAAAGCAAAAAAGGAACAAATCTGTTTTTTCAACAATCACCCACGCCCGCGCCCTCGGTCAGATGTCTCGAATCCCGCTATAAGACTTACCTCAGCCCCAAAAGCCCAATACTGCTAAACTCCCTCACCTCCCAGCCTCACCGATTCCAGATCCCTCATGTCCGTAACCACCGCCACACCCGCCCCACTCTCCCGTCGTTTCTCCGTCGCGCCGATGATGGACTGGACTGACCGCCACTGCCGTTTTTTCCTGCGCCTGTTGTCGAAAAACGCCCTGCTCTACACCGAAATGGTCACCACCGGTGCTTTGCTCAACGGCGACCACGACCGCTTCCTGCGCCACAACGAAGCCGAGCACCCGCTGGCCCTGCAACTCGGCGGCAGTGTCCCGCTGGACCTGGCCGCGTGTGCGCGGATGGCGCAGGAGCACGGGTACGACGAGGTGAATCTGAATGTCGGCTGCCCGAGTGATCGGGTGCAGAACAATATGATCGGCGCGTGCCTGATGGGGCATCCGCAGTTGGTGGCCGATTGTGTGAAGGCGATGCGTGACGCGGTGTCGATTCCGGTAACGGTCAAGCACCGAATCGGGATTAATGGGCGCGACAGTTACGAAGAACTGTGTGATTTTGTCGGCACCGTGCGGGATGCCGGGTGCAGCAGTTTTACCGTGCACGCGCGGATCGCGATTCTGGAGGGGCTGTCGCCGAAGGAAAACCGCGACATTCCGCCTCTGCGTTATGACGTGGCCGCGCGGTTGAAGGCGGACTTTCCGGAGCTGGAGATTATCCTGAACGGCGGGATCAAGACGCTGGAGGCCTGCCACGAGCATTTGCAGACGTTCGACGGCGTGATGCTGGGCCGTGAGGCGTATCACAACCCTTATGTGATGGCCGAGGTGGATCAGCAGCTGTTCGGCGGCACGGCGCCGGTGATCAGCCGGGCTGAGGCGCTGGCGCAGCTGCGTCCTTATATAGCCGCGCACATCGCCGCAGGCGGTTCGATGCACCACATCACCCGCCATGTGCTCGGGCTGGGAACCGGGTTCCCGGGGGCGCGCAAGTTTCGGCAGTTGCTGTCGGTGGATATTCACAAGGCCAAAGAGCCTTTGGCCTTGCTGGATCAAGCGGCGGAGCTGCTTGAGGGGCGTTAACGGTTAGCCGCTCCCCTGCGACCAGGCTGCATCTCCTGCAGCCTGGTGCGAGTGTCAGTGCGCTGCAGCCCCGCTCCAGTCAACCCAACCGAATACCCACGTTGCCAGTATCAGCAAACCGAATCCGATCCGGTACCAGGCGAACACGGCGTAACTGTGGGCGGCGATAAACTTGAGCAAACCACGCACGGCGATCATGGCGAAAAAGAACGCCGTCACGAAACCCAGCGCAAACACTGGCAGGTCCCCGGCCTGGAACAGATCCCGAAACTTATAGCCTGAATACACGGCGGCACCGACCATGGTCGGCATCGCCAGAAAAAACGAAAACTCCGTGGCAGCCTTACGCGACAGGCCAAACAGCAACCCACCGATAATTGTCGATCCTGAGCGCGAAGTGCCCGGAATCATCGCCAGGCATTGCACGAAACCGACCTTGAGGGCATCAGTCCAGCGCATATCGTCAACATGGTCGACAGACACCACATGTTCGCGCTGTTCGGCCCACAACATGATGATGCCACCCACCACCAATGCCACTGCAACAGTGACTGGATTAAACAGATACTCATGGATCTTGTTGGCGAACAACACCCCCAAGACCACTGCCGGAAGAAAACCGATCAACAGATTCAAGGTGAAACGTTGTGCATTGCGCTGGGTCGGCAAGCCGGTAACGATCTCGAGAATCTTGCGGCGGAACTCCCAGACAACCGCCAGGATCGCGCCCAATTGAATGATGATGTTGAAGGCCATGGCTCGCTCGCCACCGAAGCCGAGCAAGCCCGCGACGATAATCTGGTGCCCTGTACTTGATATCGGCAAAAACTCCGTCAGACCTTCGACCATCCCTAAAATCAACACCGTTATGGTTGTCCAAAGATCCATCAATCCCCCTCAACGACAAATACCAACGCGTCGACTTCGCTCTAATTCAACGCCAACACGAAAGTAAAGCGCATCAGGCCGATTAATAAAACTCAATGTTATGAAATGTCCATGGGCGGCACCACCAATACCAACGTTAGATAACGGTTAATATTGGAGAGTGCGGAGCCAGACAAGCGCAAAAAACCGCAATTGAAACAACAGAACCCTACCGTCTCATGACGCCCAATCAAAAAAAGTCAGGTGGCTGAAACTTTAGCGATATGCACGGTCATATGGCTGCGAAAATACGGGGCATTGGACCAATAGATGGCACAATGCTATACCTCGTCAACCCCACGAGATTGCCATCGATCATTGGGCACCTCGAACCACCGGCGGGCAAACCATCACGTCAGAATCGCCGGCGATGTTAAAAAAACGAGACGGGCGTCTGAAAAAACAGTGAAATGTTACCAATTGTCAGTCACAAGCGAGAATTGGTGCTTTAACATTCGAATGCCAGCACCTATCCGAGTCAAAGCATGATGCTTACAGGGAAATTAACGACTACAGGCCACAGCGACGTGAAGGAGGAGACAGGTGTTCTCACCATTGGGCGAACCCATACGTTAGCTGAGGGCTTTAGGGAATTAGTCGCAAGCCACGTAGGCAAGGATATTGCCGTCGATGCAATGTGCTATAGCAACTCATTCAAAAGAAACAAGAATTCGAATTCGTACCGTGCAATTTTTATCGTTATTGACAGCCCTCAGGCGTTTGTAGAAAGCCTCACCCTGGTAGAAAACATTCGCGCCGATAATCTGGCGTCAATAATTTTCATCGCCATCACCGGTAGAGGCACCTACAACAAGATGAAATATTATCTTGCCGGGGCCGACTACTGTATCAATTGCGACACGTCTGCCGACGAAAACACTGAGGCACTGGCCGAGTTTTTTACCAGTCCAGAATGGCAAAAAAAGCAGAACCTGCTTTTGGACCCCACGCGCATGTGCCTGATTGGCGACTATAAAAAGCTGGACGTATCGTTTGCGGAAATGAAAATCCTTGAGGCTTTTTCTCAAACTAAGAACCAGATATTGAGCCACGATGAAATCGCCAGAATCATGGGGCTGAATATAAATTTTTATGACCCAAGAGCCTTGGAAAAGTCGATCAGTCGCCTTCGCGGCAAAATAAAAGGCATGTATGGCAGCAACGCCATTCAAAGTATTCGTGGGCATGGATATCGTTTAATCAGGGGTCTGATCTCGACAACCTGATTCTTAATGTAGAAGGGAGTTTCTGTTTTATGAACGCAACAGGGAGCGTGCGACTCTACGGTCACGCAGAGCATTACCTGTCTCGACAATTGATCCTCACTCGGGACGACTGCCCATTTGGCAGCGAGATCAGAATACATTTTGACGACTCCGTTTCCGCATCCTGCGCGCCTGAGGCGCACCAGATGAGTGGGATCTACAGTGAAGTACTGATGCAGACCAGGCTGATTGCCTTCTCGCTGAAAGATCACAACACCACCAACGGAAATAAATACCTGAGCCGTAGATTTGTTTGCGTAGGGCAATCGGATCTCGCCAACTCTGCGCTCACGGAAGAGCTGATACAGTCCGGCGCCGCTCTGCGCGAATTTGGCCAGACACTGGTTGTCGCGCTCAATGAGCTCCCCCTGTCGGCTGTCAGCTTCGCAGAAAAAAAGAAAATCCTGCACAACGTGTATCTATTGAAAGATCACGGCATCGAAATCGCGCTCGACGACTACAACATCGACGACAACGAAAGTATCGAAATCTTTACCACCCTGAATCTATTCGACTATATAAAGATTTCCACCTCCTCTCTTGACTTGAGCCTCAAGCTCAGTGGCAACCCTGAGTTGTTCAATCGTCTTCACGAACGCATGACCATGCTCACTCACAACACAAAAGTCGCCTTTATAGCGGACAGAGTCGAGCATGCTGCTAGCCATATACTGGCACGTGCACTGCCCTTTGATTACTTTCAAGGGAGTCACTACTCCCCCGCCGACAACCTTTAAACCAAATTCAAGACGTGCAACTCAGGAGAGAGCCATGGATAGCAGCACAAACCTCCCAAGAAAATACTTTGTCGTAGTGACTCACAACCCCGCACTGCAACTGGAGCTTGAGGCATTACTGTCCAGCAAGCGATACAACAGTTACGGCACGTCACAGGCAAAAATGTTTTTTGAAGGCGTTGCCCCGCCGGCTTCCGCCCCCAAGCTTATGGAAATTATTTCCCCGCAAATGGCCAGAATGGTTCCGCCGGTGATCAAGCATGATACCCAGCGCATCCTTTCGACGTTCAAGTCCGAATGGCAAACCGCCCACACCATAACGAAATTCACGCACTTCACATCAACCGCAGACAGCGCCAGGGATGACACCAGGGAATGCGTCTCCCAGCCAGCCAAGCCGCACACTCCAGCGGCTGAAACCTGGAGACTGAGCGACAGCAGTGGCGCGCTGATCAAAGACGATGTGGAAATTGTCCTGACCGGCCTGGAGGCCGCGCTGCTTAAAAAAATGCTGCACCATGAAGATCGCGTGGTCAGCAAGGACGACCTTATCCGCAGCATCGGCAGAGAACCTGAGCAATATCGGGGTCTCGAAATGTGCCTGAGTCGACTGCAGGAAAAATTTAAAAAAGCCAGTAATGGCGAGCGCCTTTTTCGTGCAGTGAGAAATCGCGGGTACTGCGTGATACAAAAAATCGTACGCGTAAAAATCTAGTCTGAGAAATTCAGATTTTCGCCTCGGCAGTGCAATACAACAATAATAGAGCACGCCAACTTATCCTCCCCCGCCCCCTCTATACAGCCGCGTTAAAAAGCTGAAGCCAGACCATTTCTAACGCCATTCTCACGCAGACATATCAACCAGATACATCACCTACTCGTTAAAAGTCGTCAGCCAGTGCCCGCACCAATAATTTAACCTATGAACTGATGACAGCGCCGCCCGCATGGCGTTTCGGTCATCAGTGCATCGCCATCTAATATGAAAAAGAACTCTTACCGCATTGATTTTGGCTCTTGATTGTCGAAACACGAATGGACGTATTTTGGGGATATCGTATGGTTAACAATCTTCGTATCAATCGAAATACCACTCTCAAAGGACTGACCTTCTGGGGACAGTGGGTACTGGGTCAGGGCTTTGTTGTCGCCCTGTTACTTCTATTGGTTTATTACCAGACCGGAACGGTAGAGTTCTATTATCGAGTATGCGCAACGCTTACTGTGCTTGCATCGGTTCCAGCCTATACATGGTGCGGCGCCTATGCAAAAAAGGACAATTACCTGGAAGGGTTGATAAGACTGCTGATGGGTTGGTCAATGACACTGGCAGCTTTAGCCATTGTCGCCTTCCTCTGCAAGGCCAACGAACTGTTTTCTCGTCAAATCATCCTGATATGGGCTTTCGGCAGCTACATCGGGCAGGCGTTATTATACGTCCCACTGCATGGTTTTTCGAAGTACTACCAACGGGCGCTGCAAATCGAGCGTAGAACGCTGATTGTGGGTACTGGCGAGCTGGCACTGGGCCTGGCTAACAAGCTTCGTGCCCTCGAGCACTTCCCGCTGGTCGGCCTGGTAAGCTCCGACACCGCTCTCTTGTCGGAGGCGGGTATGCCACCTGTCGTAGGCCCGCAAGAGGAACTGCTCGAACTGATCAAGACCCATGACATCCGACGCCTGTACATCACGCTCCCCCTGAGCGAAGCGGCACAAATCGAAGAAATGTATGTCGACTTGTTGGATGCCAACGTCGATGTGGTCTGGGTCCCGGACTTGAACAGCCTGACGCTGCTCAATCACTCGGTCAGTGATGTGGATGGCATGCCGGCAATCCACTTGATTGAATGCCCACTGAGCAGCCAACCCACTGCCGCGCTGAGTAAAAGCCTGTTCGATAAAAGCCTGGCACTGATGGCCATTATCGCTCTAAGCCCATTACTGCTGATCATTGGCCTGGCCGTCAAATTCACCTCCCATGGTCCGGTGTTTTTCAAACAGGACCGCCACGGGTGGAACGGGAAGGTCATCAAGGTCTGGAAGTTTCGCTCGATGCGCGTGCACGACGATCACGAGGTCAAGCAAGCCAGCCGTAACGACTCGCGGATCACCCCGATCGGGCGCTTTATCCGTCGCACATCCCTCGACGAGTTGCCGCAGTTGTTCAACGTCTTGCAGGGCCATATGGCACTGGTCGGGCCACGCCCTCATGCCGTTGCACACAACAACTACTACTCCGGCAAGATTCTCGCCTACATGGCGCGCCACCGAATCAAACCGGGGATCACCGGACTGGCTCAAATCAACGGCTGCCGTGGCGAGACCGACACCATCGACAAGATGCAGAAACGCGTCGAAATCGACCTCAAGTACATCAATAACTGGTCGTTGTGGCTGGATGTGAAAATCCTGGTGAAGACCCCCTTCACCCTGCTGTCAAAAGACATTTATTGACGGCGCACCTGCAGGCTAACCAGGGGACGCAAGCCATTTGCGCACTGCGTTAGCCTCGTCACCCGTGGCTGGATCTTCACCAGCCACGCCTGCAACTGCAGCGACAGGCTGTTCTGCTGTCGACTTTCCAGGCGATGTTCATCGCCAACTTCTTTTAAATCTCCGCTCGATACCGTACAGCCTACTGACCCGATTCAGGGCGATATCGGCCTGCCCGGACTTACCTCCAGGCAGGCACAACGCAGCAGTCGACCGCAAAAAAAGCGTGGGCACGCCCCCTTGCAGAAGCTGCGGTGCGGCAATGGTCGATAACGATAACGCGTGTAAACCGGATAAACACAGCGCACCTGAGTCCATCGCCTGTAGGAGCTGGCTTGCCAGCGAATGTCGTCAACGATAACGCGAGCAAACCGGATAAACACAGCGCACCTGAGTCCATCGCCTGTAGGAGCTGGCTTGCCAGCGAAGGTCGTTAACGATAACGCGAGCAAACCGGATAAACACAGCGCACTTGAGCCCATCGCCTGTAGGAGCTGGCTTGCCAGCGATGGTCGTCAACGATAACGCGAGCAAACCGGATAAACACGGCGCACTTGAGCCCATCGCCGGCAAGCCGGCTCCTACAGCTCCCCGGGAAGTCACTTCATTTTCGACCAGAACGCGGCCTTGTAGGAGCTGGCTCGCCAGCGAAGGTCGTTAACGATAACGCGAGCAAACCGGATAAACGCGGCGCACTTCAGTCCATCGCCAGCAAGCCGGCTCCTACAGCTCCCCGGGAAGTCACTTCATTTTCGACCAGAACGCGGTCTTGTAGGAGCTGGCTTGCCAGCGATGGTCGTCAACGATAACGCGAGCAAACCGGATAAATGCGGCGTCCTTAAGTCCATCGCCGGCAAGCCGGCCCCTACAGTTCCCCGGGATCGCGTGAAGAACCAAAAAAAGGATACCGGGCAATCGCGTGAAGACATAAACCTGTTCGCAAGCTGGAACGTCAGCGACGCCGCAAAGCTGCGGCCCCGACTGAGACCGCTACCTTCCCGGCGCTGCGAAAAATGCTTAATGCCTACTGGAGGGGGGAAGCGAAGACGAGAGCAACTGACCTTGCTACCAGAATGTTATCTGCTCGTTGATTGGCGGTCTGGAACCAACGCGCCGCGTCAATGCTTACTGATATTAACCAAGGGGATGCTGATTTTTTGCTCACGCTGCAGCAACGTCATCAGGAGCAACACACGCTGCTCTCCCTCCATCGCCAGGAAGATCGCTTCCACATCGACAAAAGGCCCTTCACTGATACGCACCCGCTCACCACAGGCAAACCGAGCCTCCACAGGGGCTCCGCTATCGTGCTCATGAAGTCGGGCGATCAAGTCATCACCCACGGGCAACGGCTTGCCCCCAAAACTGACAATTCGCAACACGCCGCGGGTAGAACGCAAAGGCGCCCAGCTCTCACCCGAGCCTAGCTGGATAAACAGATAACCCGGAAACAGCGATTCGCGAACAATCTTCCTGCGCCCCTGTAATTCACGCTCGCGCCGGTGCGTAGGGCGAAAACAGGCATACCCCTGGTTAACCAGATTGATCTCTGCGCGCTCGTCCTGGTTCGCCTTGCATTGCACCAAATACCAGGCGCTAGCGGTGAGACTCCCAGGCAAGATCGTTTGAACTGCCGAAGCACTATGGATGGACACAATCAGCCCCTTCTCTGCCTATGTGGTCAGGACGCGCCATGGTTCTCTCCTCGACCTTGCGACGGATTTCTCCCGAGGATGAAAACGCACCTGAAAAACGGAGTTGGCCGACCATGGAAACTGCGCCCTTTGAAAACACGCAAAACGCATTGGCAATAAACGAATGCTGGAGAACGCTTTATCCAAAGCAACCCCCTGCACTTATCATCAAGCCGCACCTCACGCTATTTAACACAGCCCAATTCAGCACAACACAAAAAAACCGGAAATGTTAATTTTTGTCCGAATAGACTCCGTAATGTTATTTTAAGAGTTAGTAACGTTATTTAATATCTGACTTTATATATTGATATTTTTTTTTCGCGCGCACTCAATAACCGCGTGGCATTTAATGGTTGAGTTTGTCGTGGGTTGCCAGTTATGATTTTTAGCATAGCTACAGACAATCACGCTCCAAGTCGAGACTCCAGCAGACCAGAGTCTTCGCAGTGAAAAGTTTCATCCAGTACGGCAATTCCTCACGGAAAGAGGCACACACCCAATAGCTGCAAGCCGTCACAAAAGTGCCATTGAAGAAGAACAGAATTTCAGTCTTTCCAATTGCACTATCACCGCAAGTGTGGAATTTCCAGGGAGGTTGCCTTGTTTAACAAGATTCTCATCGTTTGCATTGGCAACATTTGCCGAAGCCCTACTGCAGAACATTTGTTGCGGGATGCACTGGGCCGGTCCGACATCAAAGTCAGCTCCGCCGGTCTTGGCGCGCTACAAGACCACCCAATCGAGCCCACCGCCCGGGTCGTCCTGGAAGAGCATGGCCATCTGCCAAATGAGCACAAAGCCAATCAACTGACCTCCGCCACCATCAGCGAATCGGATCTGATCCTGGTGATGGAGCAGTCCCACATAGACCGTGTTCTCAAGATCGCGCCTGAAGCGCGAGGCAAGGTCTTCTTGCTGGGCAAGTGGCAGAACAACCGCGAAATCAGCGACCCCTACCGTCAAGGCAAACCTGCTTTTGTGCATGCATACGCGTTGATTGAAGAAGCAGTAACCGCCTGGGCACGGCGTCTCGCACGCTAAACCACTCCTTGAATACCTGTTAAAAAAGAACCCACTTATGCAGCAAACTCCAGCATTAACCTCTCATGACGATGATGATGAAATCGACCTGATGGGCCTACTCGGGACACTAGTCGATCATAAATGGTTGATTGCCGGGATCACTGCTGCCTCTATGGCCGTGGGAACAGCCTATGCGGTGTTGGCCACACCTGTTTACCAAGCTACCGCCTTAATACAGGTGGAGGCTAAAAAAAATGACATGCTCGGTTTCTCCGATATCAACAGCATGTTGGGTAAAGAGTCGCCTTCAGCCACAGAAATTGAATTAATCAAGTCACGCGCTATCATCGGCAAGGTTGTCGACAATCTATCGCTCGATATTACCGTCAAGCCGAACCGTTTTCCGGTGATTGGTAACTTTATTGCTCGGCGCTTCAAACCAGACGCTGATAAAACGGTCGCGACGCCATGGTTTGGCATGAACAGCTTTGCCTGGGGTGGCGAAACCCTGAAAATATTTCAGCTCGTGCTTCCGCAAGAACTCCTGAGTAAACAACTCACTTTGGTCAGTGGTGAAATCGGCCACTTCACGTTACTGGATGAGGACGACAATGTCCTGGTCCAAAGCCAAGTGGGCCAGGCCTATGACCAAGACGGCATCAAACTGCAGGTCGAAGCGTTGCAGGCCAACCCTGGCACAACGTTCAACATTGTGCGTGACCCGCGCCTGACCAGTATCTTGGAATACCAAAAGGTACTTGATGTAGCAGAACGCGGTAAGGAATCCGGTATGATCGGGCTTGCTCTTGAGAGCGAGGAACCGGCTGAAGCCATTCAAATTCTCAATGAAATCGCAAAGCTCTATGTACGGCAAAATGTCGAGCGGACATCGGCCGAAGCCGCTCAAAGCCTGGAGTTTCTAAAAGATCAGCTGCCTCAGGTCCGTAAAGACCTGGAAAAAGCCGAAAACGCCCTGAACAAGTATCAAATTCGCAGCAAGTCCATCGATATCAGCCTGGAAGCCAAAGCCATTCTCGATCAGATCGTGGCGCTGGATACCAACATCTCCGCACTGAAAATGCAGCAAGCGGAAATGGATCGCAAGTTTACCCGTCAGCACCCCGCCTATCGGGCTTTGCTCAGCCAATTAGGCGAGCTGACAGCCAAGCAGGATGGCTTGGCCAAAAAAGTCGAGGGTCTGCCTTCAACGCAGCAAGAACTCCTTAGCCTCACTCGCGATGTAAAAGTCAGCACCGAAATCTATACCCAGCTCCTGAATAAATCCCAGGAACTGGATGTGATGCGTGCCGGCACCGTGGGCAACGTGCGCTTGGTCGATACCGCCGATGTGGATCTGCTCAAGCCTGTAAAACCCAAGAAGGCACTGATCGTGCTCATCGCCACCCTCCTCGGGGGCTTCCTGGCTATTGGATTGGTGCTTTTTCGCAAAGCCCTTAACCGCGGCGTGGAAAACCCAGATCAAATTGAACAGCTAGGGTTGCCGGTGTATGCCTCAATTCCGTTCAGCTCGCTGCAGAAAAGTGAAGAAAGCAAACTCTCCCGTGGTAACCGGGGCCGCGCCAACAACGTCGCACCCATACTGGCCAGCAGTCACCCCACAGACCTGGCCATGGAAGCCTTGCGCAGCCTGCGCACCAGTCTGCACTTCGCCATGCTCGAAGCCAGCAATAATCGCCTGATGATCTCCGGCCCGAGCCCCAAGGTAGGTAAAACCTTCGTTTCCGCCAACCTCGCTGCCGTCATCGCTCAGACCGGCCAGCGTGTATTGCTGATCGACGTGGATATGCGCAAAGGGTATTTGCATAAAGTATTCGGGACTCCCGCTGAAAACGGGCTTTCAGATTTACTGGTCAAGCGCTGCGACCTGGCAACCGCGATCAATAAAACTGAATTCGAGCACCTTGACGTAATCGGCCGCGGGCAAATACCGCCCAATCCTTCAGAACTGCTAATGCACGCGAACTTCAGTGCCTTTCTGGACCAAGTGAGCACCCAGTACGACCTGGTGATTCTGGATACCCCGCCATTGCTGGCAGTGACAGACGCGGCGATTGTCGGCCGTCAGTCGGGTACTAGTTTGATTGTGACGCGTTTTGCGCTTAACCCGGTTCGTGAAATTGAATTGACCATGCGTCGCTTTGCTCAAAATGGCATTGATTTGAAAGGCGCTATTTTCAATGGTGTTGAAAAACGTGCCTCCTCCAAATATGGCTATAGCGACTATGGTTATTACAACTACGAATACAAGTCAGAGAGTGTTTGATTTTCACCACCGTTTTTAATGATAGGCGAGCGCCCCTAGGCCCCTAAGGGCGTTCAGAGCACCGTACTTCCTGCACCTGCAACAAATGATACAGACATATTAATAGATGCAACCGCTTTCAGGGACTAGCAAAAAATCCTGGGGCGGTAGCGTGCCAAAACCTCAATATCGGCCACGGCAGATCCCTTCCCGCCATGGAAAAGGGGAAAGCCAAGACCATCAACGGCCTGTACCAAAGACAGAAACAGCAACTTACCTCAATAGCTGGTCGTTGTGGCTGGATATGAAAATTCTGATAAAGGACGCCCTTCATGCTGTTATCGAAAGATATCTATTAAAGGTCGCGACCGTCACCTGTAGAAACGTTGCGCTGGCACGTAATAAACAAACGCAGGCGATACACCGACAGAACTCTTAACTTTACCCCTACCAATCCGAGTCTTTCCTATGTCCGAACACCAAGAAACCAGTATCGCAAAATTCAAAAGCAAGGAAGCTATCATCGGCATCGTCGGCCTCGGTTATGTAGGTTTGCCGTTGATGCTGCGTTACAACGCCATCGGCTTCCGAGTGTTGGGTATTGACATTGATGAAAGCAAAGTAATCAAGTTGAACTCGGGCGAGAGCTATATAGAACACATTCCAGCAAGCAAGATTAAACTCGCGCGCGAGAGCGGCTTTAGCGCTACTACCGACTTCAGTCGTGTTAGCGAATGCGATGCTCTGATTCTCTGTGTACCGACTCCCCTTAACAAATATCGCGAGCCGGACATGAGCTTCGTGATCAACACCACTGATGCGCTTAAACCCTATTTGCGCGCGGGCCAAGTGGTCTCGTTGGAAAGCACCACCTACCCCGGTACCACCGAGGAAGAACTGCTACCCCGCGTACAGGAAGGCGGTCTAACTGTCGGCAAGAACATTTTCCTGGTCTACTCGCCAGAGCGCGAAGACCCGGGCAATCCCAACTTTGAAACCCGCACTATTCCGAAAGTCATCGGCGGCCATACCCCTGCATGTCTAGAAGTTGGTATTGCTCTGTATGAGCAGGCCATCGACCAAGTGGTACAGGTCAGCTCGACCAAAGCAGCGGAAATGACCAAGCTGCTGGAAAACATCCACCGCGCCGTCAACATCGGCCTGGTCAACGAGATGAAAATCGTCGCCGACCGCATGGGCATCGACATCTTCGAGGTAGTTGATGCCGCTGCCACCAAACCTTTCGGCTTCACCGCCTACTACCCTGGTCCAGGCCTCGGCGGTCACTGCATACCGATCGACCCCTTCTACCTTACCTGGAAGGCACGCGAATATGGTCTGCATACCCGCTTTATCGAACTGTCCGGTGAAGTCAACAAAGCCATGCCTGAGTACGTGCTTACCAAACTGATGGACGGCCTGAATAACAGCGGTAAAGCGCTCAATGGCAGCAAAGTCCTCGTACTCGGCATCGCCTACAAGAAGAACGTCGATGACATGCGCGAATCGCCGTCAGTGGAAATCATGGAGTTGATTGAAGCCAAGGGGGGCATCGTCGGGTACAGCGATCCGCACGTACCCGTTTTTCCAAAAATGCGTGAACACCACTTCGAACTGAGCAGTGAAACACTGAGCGCTGATAATATTGCCAGCTTCGATGCGGTGGTGCTTGCTACCGACCACGACAAGTTCGATTACGAACTGATCAAGCAGCATGCACGTCTGATCGTCGACAGCCGTGGCAAGTACCGCACCCCGGCAGAGCACATCATTAAGGCTTGATTACTTTCATTACTGTCGAAACCATCCGGCAAGGACAATAGACGTCTTGCCGGGTTATCGTGCTTCGCAAGGAATCCCCATGAAAAACTTCGCCCTGATCGGCGCTGCCGGTTACATCGCTCCTCGTCACATGCGCGCCATCAAGGATACCGGCAACGTGCTGGTCTCCGCCTACGACATCAATGACTCCGTCGGTATCATCGACAGCATCTCGCCGCAGAGCGAGTTTTTCACCCAGTTCGAGTGCTTTTACGAACACGCTTACCGTCTCAAGCGCGATCCGACCACTGCACTTAACTACGTATCCATCTGTTCGCCCAACTACCTTCATCATTCGCATATTGCTGCTGGCCTGCGCCTCGGTTGCGACGTAATTTGTGAAAAGCCGCTGGTGCCAACCCCGGAAATTCTCGATGAGCTGGCGCTGGTCGAACAGGAAACGGGTAAAAAGTTGTACAACATCCTCCAGTTGCGCCATCACCAGGCGATTCTCAACTTGAAGGACAAGGTCGCCCGCGAAGCCAGCGAACACAAATACGATGTCGAGTTGACCTATATCACATCGCGCGGCAAGTGGTACACGGAGAGCTGGAAAGGCGACCCGCGCAAGTCCTTCGGGATTGCCACCAACATCGGCGTGCACTTCTACGACATGCTGCATTTCATCTTCGGCAAGCTGCAACGCAACGTCGTGCATTTCACTTCCGAGTACAAGGCAGCAGGCTACCTTGAATACGAGAAAGCCCGCGTGCGCTGGTTCCTATCTATCGATGCCAACGACCTGCCTGCATCTGTAAAGGGCAAGAAGCCCACCTACCGCTCCATCACCGTCAACGGCGAAGAAATGGAGTTCTCCGAAGGCTTTACTGACCTGCACACCACCAGCTACCAGGAAATCCTCGCCGGCCGCGGATATGGCATCGAAGACGCCCGCCACTGCGTAGAAACCGTCAATACCATTCGCTCCGCCGCTATCGTCAGCGCGCAGAACGATGAAGGCCACCCGTTCCTCAACACCCTGAACCGCTGAGATCGCCATGTCCCACTACCAGCATCCCAGCGCCATCGTCGATGACGGCGCGCAGATCGGCGCAGACTCGCGCATCTGGCACTTCGTTCACGTCTGCAGCGGCGCACGTATTGGCCAGGGCGTATCCCTTGGCCAAAACGTGTTCGTCGGCAACCAGGTGGTGATCGGCGACCACTGCAAAGTGCAGAACAATGTTTCCGTCTACGACAACGTCATCCTCGAAGAAGGCGTGTTCTGTGGCCCAAGCATGGTGTTTACCAACGTCTACAACCCGCGCTCGCTGATCGAACGCAAAGACCAGTATCGCGACACTTTAGTGAAGAAAGGCGTCACCCTCGGCGCCAACTGCACCATCGTATGCGGCGTGACCATCGGTGAATACGCCTTCGTCGGCGCAGGTGCTGTAGTCAACAAGGATGTGCCGGCCTTCGCCCTGATGGTCGGCGTACCGGCCAGGCAGATCGGCTGGATGAGCGAGTTCGGCGAACAACTGGAGCTGCCGGTAACGGGTAATGGCGAAGTCGTCTGCCCGAACACCGATACCCGCTATGTACTGAGCGGTAACACCCTAAGCAAAGTGGATGCATAGTAAATGATCGAATTCATCGACCTGAAAACCCAGCAAGTCCGCATCAAGGAGAAGATCGACGCAGGCATTCAGCGCGTGCTTGCCCATGGCCAATACATCCTCGGCCCGGAAGTGGCTGAGCTGGAAGAAAAGCTCGCAGACTTCGTCGGAGCCAAATACTGCATCACCTGCGCCAACGGCACAGATGCGCTGCAAATCGCCCAGATGGCCTTGGGCATCGGTCCAGGCGATGAAGTCATTACCCCCGGCTTCACCTATATCGCTACAGCCGAAACCGTGGCCCTACTCGGTGCCAAGCCGGTGTATGTCGATATCGACCCACGCACATACAACCTCGACCCGCAATTGCTGGAAGCAGCCATCACACCACGTACCAAGGCGATCATCCCAGTCTCACTGTATGGCCAGTGTGCGGATTTTGATGCCATCAATGCCATAGCCGCCAAATACGGTATCCCGGTGATAGAGGATGCCGCACAGAGCTTCGGCGCAACGTATAAAGGCAAGCGCTCCTGCAACTTGACCACCATCGCCTGCACAAGCTTCTTCCCCAGTAAGCCGCTGGGTTGCTATGGCGACGGTGGGGCTATCTTCACAAACGATGAAGAGCTGGCCAAGGTCATACGCCAAATCGCACGCCACGGCCAGGATCGTCGCTATCACCATATTCGTGTCGGCGTAAACAGCCGTCTGGATACCCTGCAAGCAGCCATTTTGCTACCCAAGCTGGACATCTTCGAAGAGGAAATCCAACTACGTCAGCAAGTTGCCACTCACTATGATGAGGGGTTAGCTGGCTTATGCAGGGGAGATTATATCGCCTCAAGCAAGCTTAGCATTCTGGCTACCCCGTACATAGAGCCGTATAACACCAGTGTCTATGCCCAATACACAGTGCGCGTAAGCGATCGCGCAGCTGTACAGGCAAAGTTCAAGGAATCCGGCATCCCCACCTCTGTGCACTATCCGATTCCGCTGAACAAGCAGCCAGCTGTGGCTTGCAGTGCGTCCATACTGCCAGTAGGCGACAACGTTGCCGAGCAAGTAATTAGCCTTCCGATGCACCCTTACATTAAAAAAGAAGAGCTTACACAAATACTTCAACCTCTGACATTTAAAAGTTAAATAAAAACAATAATCGAGCTTCTCATATCAAAAGCAATGAATTGGGCGCATAGAGAAGCTCAAAGTTATGTGATATAAAAATGGGCGCAAAAAAATCGATTCCCGGAGCAAAACGCATTCTAATCGGACCTCGTGAAAATGTATCAACAGGCGAATCTACACATATCAATATTGTTGGTGCCAACTCAGTCGTAACGAAATCCCTTGGAAGTACTTAATCATTGCTGGCGCCCCAGAAAAAGCAATCGGGAAATTATGATTCTCAAGGTAAAAACAATGCCCACGCCAATCTCAAAGCTCACATAAAATGCATATTCTTATCATTCCTTCGTGGTACCCACATAAACCAGGTGACATTAGCGGTAGTTTTTTCCGTGAACAGGCATTAGCTTTGCAAAAACATGGTTGCAAGGTGGGCGTTATTTACCCACAACTTCGTTCATTGAGGGACTGGAAAAGAATTTTCTCCGGTCAATATAGTATCACCAGCGAGTTTGATGATGGAATGCCCACCTATCGTTCTCACGGAACAAATTGGTTCCCACGGATGCCAAATGCAAACTCTTGGCTTTGGATAAAACACGGCATCACTCTATATAACAGATATATTATTGAACATGGAAAGCCCGACATCATCCACGTACACTCCGCGCTTTATGGTGGCGGATTAGCAAAACATATAAATAAAAAAGACAACATCTCATACGTTCTCACAGAGCATTCATCGGGTTACTCACGTGGCCTTATATCTAAGCGCGGAATAGCTCTTACAAAAAAATCAACAGAATTGTCCAGTAAAAATATCGCCGTCAGCCAATCTTTCTGCAGACAAATGGAGAATTTGTTAGGGACTCCTCCTAATTCTTGGCATGAAATACCAAACATAGTTCATGACAACTTCATTAATCATAAAGCCGGGCAAAAAAATAAAAATGAGTGTTTTAATTTTATATGCGTCGCTTTGCTATCAGAAAATAAATGCATCCATAACGCAATACAAGCATTTGGAATAGCACTTCAATACAATAAAAACATCACACTTACAATAGGCGGTGATGGCCCGGAGCGTCCAAGGCTTGAAAAACTATCAAACGATCTTGGGTTATCTTCAAAAATAAAATTTCTTGGACTTTTAAGTCGAAATCAAGTACTAGAGGAGATATCCAAAGCAGATGCTTTTGTTCTTCCAAGTAGATACGAGACTTTTGGTGTAGTTGTTATAGAAGCCTTGGCCCTCGGCAAGCCTGTAGTGGCTACACGCTGCGGCGGACCTGAGTCAATCGTGGACGAGGGTGACGGAATTTTGGTGCCGGTAGACGACATTGAGAGCCTTGCGGGTGCTATGTCGAAGCTTTACCAAAATTCTGGAGATTATGATTCCGGGAGAATCAAGCAATCGTGTATTGATCGATTCAGCGAGAAAACAATCGCGCTCCGCCTCAAATCAATATATAAAGAAATCTTATCTGATAAATAACTTGGCGGGTATTTTATCTAACTTTTTTTGTCAGGCATTATGAATAGATCAAAAATTCTCGGATTCACTGTAGGACCGATTGGCTCAGCTATACTGGGCTTCGCTACTTTGCCTGTCATGGCCTGGTTCTTCTCTGTCGAGGATATTGGTCGTATTTCCATGCTGCAGATTGTCTGCAGCTTTGCGGTTATTTTTTTCTGCCTCGGGTTGGACCAAGCTTATGTACGTGAGTATCACGAAACAGAAGATAAACCTTCATTGTTAAAAACCGTGTCTGCCCCTGGACTTTTATTACTGACGGTAGTATCACTGGGTTTTATTTTTTATGATCCAGGTCTTCTATCGAGAGTTATTTTTTCTCTGGATAGCTCTGCTTTGAGCATTTTGCTTGCCTGCTGTCTATTGACTACCTTTATCTCGCGTTTTTTGTCTTTAATATTACGCATACAGGAAAAAGGACTAGCGTTCTCCATGAGCCAGGTCCTGCCCAAAGCACTCTTTCTTTTTATAATTGGAGTTTATATTTTTCTAAAGGTCGGTTTCAGCTTTGAGAAACTGATAATAGCCTACGTTCTCTCCATGCTGGCAGTCATGCTTATATACGCTTGGAATACCAGAACTGAATGGTTACCTGCTGTTGGCAAAAGCATCGATAAACAAAAGCTCGGCACTATGCTTCAATTCGGTTTGCCATTGATATTTGGTGGCATGGCATCTTGGGCATTGATGGCGATGGATAAATTATTTCTTCGCAGCCTGTCTACCTTTGAAGAACTTGGCATTTACTCCATAGCAGTTAGTGTAGCTTCTGCGGCAGGTATTTTTTCAGGAGTTTTCACCACGATCTGGGCCCCGACCGTTTACAAATGGGCCGCCGAAGGAATCAATCCAGAAAAAATCAACCAGATCTCCGAGCATGTTTTGGCTGCCGCATTTTTTATATTCACGCTTTCTGGTATGTTTTCTTGGGCGCTTCAGTTTCTGCTTCCGTCCACATATGACAATGTGCAATACCTAGTAACCGCATGCATGGCGGTTCCTTTGCTATACGCCCTCTCTGAAACGACCGCAGTAGGTATCGGCATAGCCCGTAAAACTAGCTACTCAATGGCTGCTTCTTTTATTGCCGCAGCAATTAATTTTGCTGGAAATTATTGGCTAACTCCCATATACGGCGCCGCAGGCGCAGCGACCTCTACAGCTGTTGCCTTCTGGATATTTTTAGTCTGCCGAACAGAGCTTTCTTGTCTTGTTTGGCGAAAAATACCCCGTTTGAAACTATACGGAGCAACGTTTACATGCCTGCTCGCTGCTGTTTCCACATCCATGATCGGGGAAGACCATCAAGTCCTAATGATTACTGCATGGACTGCAATTGGCATAGCCGGTATTTTATGTTTCAAGAACTCGCTGAGCGCCGCAAGAGTAGAAATGCAGCGTCATATAAAAGTAAAAACATCTTCACAAAATATATGATCTACAGATTCCTCGTATAAGCTCACCATTTTTATGTAGTCGGTCGTACTGATCCTTGTGTAGCGCGACACCGACAGTACCCAGCGCACTATTAGCTACCAAGCTGCATTCCCTGGTGGCGCATGTTGAGACGGGCCTATGCTCGCACAACCGCCGTATGTCGGCTGAAATCAACCGGGTACTGATTGAGCACATCTCTACACTGCTATTTTCACCCACCGAGACAGCTCTTCAGATCCAGCGTAACGGAGGTATTGGCGATGCCAAGGTCCGAGTGGAGGGCCACGTGATTTACGATGCCACTCTCTATAACAAAGGGCTCAACCGTAAGCCGGAGGGGTTCGATACGCTAAACATTACCATGCACGATCCATCGAGCAGAAAACATTGACCATCCAGTACGCATGCACTGTATTTCAAGGGGCTTGAAACGGCCGACCTGCCAGTGCTCTGCTCTGTCCAAGATCAATCACCCTAAAGTAGCCAAATGCATAATTGTAAATTGAACATCGAAAAAAAACCTACACTACATGCAAACGCCAAAATAAAGTACTTAGCCCGCTGGAGTGAAAGCGCCTCTATTGGCGTTATCAAAAAAATCAAAAATACAACATCAGCTTTGTCAGCAAACGGTTATCAAGCCGAGCATAAAATAATAGAAAAAGGTGGAGTTATAGGGCACTTACTATTGCCTCTAGCAATTCTTACCAGTAGAGCTGATTTATTGATTATCAGATCCACAGCATTCTCTATGCTTCTTTGCAGTCTGCCTATGCTGATACAAAGACTAAGGGGGGCAAAGATAGTCATTGATGTCCCAACTCCTCTAGTTTCCGTACTTGAGGAAATCCAAAGTAGCAAAAAAACAAACCTCAAAAAAATACTCTTATGTTCATTGATAAAACTTAATTACCCACTGGCGCTCTACCCAGCACACCGAATTATTCAATACAGCGAAGAGTCAGAACGATTCTCAATAGGACTCAAAAACAAAATGGTTCTTGGAGCTAATGGTATTGATGTATCTTCCATTGAGTTGAAAGGGTGCAAAAAAGATAAAACACCACTTTCAATTACGCTCATCGGCGTAGCCGCTCTTGAGGAATGGCACGGTTACGACAGAGTCATTCAAGGATTAAGTAACTACTATGAAAAAAGAAAAAGTGTTACAGAGCAACAAGCCAACGTATATTTTATTATCGTTGGCAGTGGCGGCGCAGAGTTAAGACTTAAATCAATGGTGAACAAACTGAACCTATCTCAGTATGTTAGTTTCAAAGGAACATTACATGGCCCGTCACTGAATAATATTTTCAATCAAGTAGACATAGGCATCTCTTCACTAGGAGTTCACCGTAAAGGCTTGCGCATTGCTTCGGACCTTAAAAGTAGAGAATACCTTTCACGTGGCGTTCCAATCGTGATTGCTGCTGACGATCCAGATATTCCTGATGCAATTGACTTTGTTTATAGGTCAACGGCCGACGACTCTGCAATTGATATCAGAAATCTCATAGAGTGGTATGAGAGCTATGAAAAAAATGGGGGTACAGCAGAGAGCATTAGGGCGTTTGCTGCACAAAATGTAGATTACAAAGGTAAAGTAAAGATTTTTGTTAGCGACTTATAGTTTTTTGACCAGTCCCTCCGTGTCAAGCTACCTGTCGCCCTTGTTGATTGACTCATTTATTCAAGAGGGCGAGGGTGTGTAGCAATGTCCAAGCGTTATGAGAGGAATACAAACATTTGGCCGTTCTGCAAATGATGCCGCCCCGCAATCGCTCAGTGACAGACCTTGCCGTTGCACTCAATCTGACGCCACGGTCACTGCGTAACTGAAGACAAATGGCTAGAGACAAGGGTTTGTTCGTGCTGGTAAACAAGTAAACCAGTGATCAATGTCCAGCGCCGATAAATTCAATGCCGTCATGGAAGCCGCGCCATTGAGCGAGGTGGAAATCTCTCAATATTGTCGAATCAAGGGCATTTATCTGGAGCAAATTCAGCAGTGGTACGAGGTCTGCCAAAACGCCAGTATCCTGTCTGACCTGAAACCCAGCGCGAGAAGACAGCTAAACAACGACGAATCAAAGAACTGGAGCGCCAGTTGATCCGATCAGATACTGTATGCGCTGAAGCGGAGGCTTTGGTGGAACTCAGAAAAAAGCCAATGCGATCTGGGGCAAGGACTTTGGGTGCAAAGAATTTATTGAGTGGAGCATCAAAGACCATCATCATAGTGCCTTGATATACGTGATACCGAACAAACGTCACGAAGGCAAAACAACAGCTCTTTTACAGAGCTAGAGCAATGATTTATGAAGATGTCGCGAAAATAAATCCAATCCGCTGGAGTAGCAGGACACGCAACTGTAAGTTGGCAGATGCAATTGAACCCCGAACGTCCTGAAGTTAAGGGCGCAATGGGTAGTCGCAGCAGTATCAAGACGATAGGTACCTTGACACGTACCACAGTTTAAAACACAGATATTATCTATATAGCGCGAATTATGATGTGACGGGGAAATTTCCTTGCAAAACAAAATTTACAACTTGGCATTGAAATGCTGTTTTTTTTTAATGCTTTATCTTTCCACGGACTCGGTTGAGCTATTTAAAACCGGTGGAGCAACAGCGGAGGGTCAGGTAGTAACAGTGGCTTACTCCGGCCCTTTAAACTTTACAAGCATGATATGGGCTTTTTTTGCGTTTTTTTGCGTCGTGTTATACGTTGGGGCCCGTATAAAAAATAGACAATCTATAATCAAGGGGAATGACAAATGGATGGTTCTGCTTCTTGTTTATATATTTGTATCGCTTTTTTGGTCTAAAGACCGGATTGCCTCCGCAAAGTTACTGCTGGCTATTCCGCTTATATTTGCTTTTGTGAGAGTTTATTTTTTAAAATTCTCACGAATTGTCATATTGCAAGAGTTAACTAATTTCTTTGTTGTTGTGTCGCTGACTTCTATCGCATTTTCTCTTTTCATTCCCAGCTATGGTGTTTCTATCGGTATCCATGAGGGAGACTGGCAGGGGATATTTACACACAAAAATGGGTTAGGAAATTTTTCCGTATTAGGTACCTGCATTTTCATCTCAATGATTGGTAGGGGGATGGGTTGGAAGCCTTTGATTGGACTGGGCCTATCTATTTTTCTAACTTTCATGAGTAGCTCTACAACCGCATTAATCTGTTTAATATTAGTTCTTACTGTGTATTTATTTTTGAAGTCAAAAAAAATACGTGCCGTGATTTATCAATTTCGCCACCCAATATATGCAGGCATTACTCTCATATCAGTCATTCCTTTTTTAGTTAGCTTTGCCCCGCCCGGGTTAACTATTTTCGACAAAGACACTACATTTACTGGTAGAGTTTTTATTTGGGGTTTTATTTTATCTATGTTTTTTGAGCGCCCCGTTTTTGGGTATGGACTAAATCAATTCGATGCATTTTTCAACGCCAACTCTACATTTGCTAGCAATGTCGGATTTCAAGTTGGATCAACCCACAGTGGCTTTCTTGATCTCGCATTTTCTTTAGGAATGGTTGGAGTATTTTTGGTATTAGCCTTCATAAAAAAAATAGTCCCTAAGAAAAATAACGAGTTGGATTTGACGATTAGCCTTTTGTTTTTTCTGTCGTTTGTAATGGTTAACTCTCTGGAGTCCTTATTTCTATCATTTAATATTTGGTTTGTGCTCTTGTTGATAATAATTGAATTTGTAAGCCAAACCACAACAAAAAACAACCGCCCCCTCCAGCTTCATTGATCTTCAGATTTAAGGTTCTGTATAAAAATATCTGCATGTAATGACCCCGCGTCAAATCTGCTCAGAATACTTATTTAAAATACGTCGATTACGTCTCCTCGCTTGTTTCTTTATTTTGCCTTCTGCGCACCGAGACTGTGCAAACACTAACCATCTCGATCAAACATGGAAAATGACGCGCCCTTATGAATAACATCTTAACAAAAATTAATTCCCATCATTCAGGATCTGATATTGGGTTGTATACTTTCCTCAATCACTATTCCTATCTATTAGCCAGGAAAAATCCTGACCTGATTTCCAGCTTTGATGAAATCCATTGCGACGGCATTGTTCTTTGCCTTTTCTTACGCTTGATAGGAATTCATAAAAAACGCAAAAGTTTTGACATGACGTCTCTTGCGCCTAAAATATTTAATCTCGCTGTATTGGAGAGCAAAAGTATATATTTTATAGGTGGCGAACCAAAGATCGCACAGGCAGCTGTTGACAGGATTATTAAGGCTTATCCGCAGTTACGAGTGGCTGGTATAAGACATGGATTTTTTATTTCATCCTTAGAAAGAGAACAAAATCTTAAGGAAATATCACTGAAAAATCCAGATTTTGTAATTGCTAGCATGGGTACTCCTTACCAAGAGCAATTTCTTATTGATCTTAAAAAAGCGGGATGGCGGGGCTGCGGCTATACTAGCGGTGGTTTTTTTCATCAAACGGCAAAAGCGGGACTTAGGTATTACCCTGCTTGGGTTGATAGATTCAACTTACGCTGGGCTTTCAGAATTGCCGATGAACCGAAACTTTTAAAACGATACACATCAGACTTTATTAAGTTTTTAGTTTTGTTCTCTTATGATGCTTTTTTGTTCAAGATAAAAAAGCACAGAACTTGAGCTCTTACCGCTAATAGAACTGGGTTTTGTCTGACAAACTTTTGGTAACCGGCTGCACCGGTTGCATCGTCCCCACACTGTCGTGGTTCTGCTCTAGGCCGGCTACGAAGTGATAGTGCTGGACAACCTGTGCAACAGTTCGCCAGAGTAGCTGTTGCGTTTCGCACGGATCTTCGGCAAGGCGCCTCTGTTTATTTAAGGTGACATCCGTGAACGCCCCTTGCTGGATAACTTTTACACGTCGTACAGAATCAGCGCAGTATTACATTTCGCCGGTTTCAAAATTTTAAATCTGTGGAGGGAGTTTCTGAAAACCCCTCGACTGCTATGAAAACAACGTCGCAGGCAGCGTAACTCTATGCCAGGTAATGGCCCCTGTCGGAGTGTTCAGTTTGATATTCAGCTTTTCCGCCACGGTATATGGCGAGTCGACGCAGATCCCCATCAGCGATTACTCTCTCACTAGCGTGCCGACCAATCCCTTATAGTTGTTCCAAGCTGATGGTCGAGGATGTATTGCAAGATCTAGCAAAATCGGAGCCACGCCGGAGCATCACCCTGCTCCGCTATTTCAGCCCGGCGGGTGCACACCAGAGTTGGATGATTGGCGAAGACTCTAAGGGCTTGCCAAATAATTTTCTGACTTATGTCAGGTAGGCGGCCCTTGGCAAGCTCAAGCAGCTTTGGTGCCGAATATCCGACACAGGATGGGACCGGGGTGCGCAACTACATCCACTTGCAGGATCTGGCTGAGGGGCATTTGAGTGCGCTACGGACTATTGTCCAAAAGACTGTTGTGAACATTTGGAGCCCGGGCACTGGTGTCGGTTACAGATTGCTGGAAATGATTCGGGCATTCTAGCTGACGACTAGTCGAGCCCGGAAAGGATGGCTGATACCTGGCGCTAGCAGTTAGGCGACCCGCAAGGTTATTGCCGATAATTTTGTTTATCGTTGTCATGTTGGAAGATCAGGCAAGTCAACAAATCTGCACCACATACCGCCCGGTGCAAAGACCTATCTAGTCACGAAAAATCAGTCCACCTACATTCCCAATGGCCAAGTCTATGCCTTGGAAAATCCGGGAGTTATCCCTCCGGAACTGATTGAGGTGCAATCCGGTTCTTACCTCGGTGAAGACGATATCGTGTATTTCGAAGACAAATATGGAAGGCCGAAACAAGCTGTAATGGCGGCAACGTGTAAGCCAACAGCTCTGCAGAATGCAGAATGCAGAATGCGATACTTCCCACAAGCGGCAAATTCGTCTAGTTACTCACTTAAAAACTCAAGCGACCTAACTCCCTCTTCGTGTTGTTGTCGCACGTAAATGCTGACTTCTCATTCCTTTCTTCTTGCTCACTTTAAAGGACTCTTTCCTTTGACCGGAAAAATTCTGGTAACCGGCGGCGCCGGTTACATAGGCTCGCACACCACTCTCGCTTTGCTCGAAGCGGGTTATGACGTAATAGTATTGGATAATCTCAGCAATAGCTCGAAGGAGTCACTTCATAGAGTGGGGGTTATCTCTGGCAAGTTTCCGGAATTTATTCAGGGGGATATTCGCGACCGTGCGTTGCTGGATGAGCTGTTCGCTTCGCAGAGGATCAGCGCTGTATTACATTTCGCCGGTTTGAAATCGGTGGGGGAAAGTGTCCGCAAACCGCTCCACTACTATGACAACAATGTCGCAGGCAGTGTCACCTTGTGCCAGGCGATGGCCCACGCCAGAGTTTTCAATTTTGTGTTCAGCTCTTCCGCCACGGTGTATGGCGAGCCGACGCAGATGCCGATCCGGGAGGATTTCCCCACTGGCGTGCCGACCAATCCCTATGGTCGCTCCAAGCTGATGGTCGAGGATCTGTTGCGGGATCTAGCGAAATCAGACCCGCGGTGGAGCGTCGCCCTGCTCCGCTACTTTAACCCGGTGGGCGCGCACCAAAGCGGGCTGATTGGCGAAGATCCCAATGGCCTGCCGAACAACCTCCTGCCCTATGTCAGCCAGGTGGCCATTGGCAAGCTCAAGCAGTTATCGGTGTTCGGTGCCGATTACCCGACGCAGGATGGTACCGGGGTGCGCGACTATATCCACGTGCAGGATCTGGCCGACGGACATTTGTGCGCGCTACGGACAGTCCTCCAAAAAACCGGGGTGAACATCTGGAACTTGGGCACCGGTATCGGTTACAGCGTGCTGGAAATGATTCAGGCATTCGAGGAGGCAAGTGGTCGGCCCGTGCCTTACAAATTGGTTGAGCGTCGTCCCGGAGACATTGCCGAGTGCTGGGCCGACCCCACAAAAGCGGCCAATGAATTGGACTGGAAGGCCAAGCGCGGGTTGCCGGAAATGATGGCCGATACTTGGCGTTGGCAAGCTGCTAACCCACAAGGTTATGGCCGGTAGCATCTCTCGTATGGCGTAGCGATCAGACGTGAACTATTACATTGGCACCACATACCCAATAACAACTGTTAGAAACAGCGAGCACGTTAGAAAACGTCAGACCTGTCAGGCGTCCTACACAGGTATTCTTAAGGCAATGATCGCGAGATAAGTCTCACTGAGGAATGACCCAGAGGTCCGCACTCATCGAGTTCGAATCGATACTATCCTTAACGTTACTGGACGCTCAGAGTTTTTGGCAACGCACGCTCGCTTCATAGTTTCACCGCCAATACCGACGATGCATCAAAAAGGAATCTACCATGACCAAACTACTTGCTTCCGCTCTAATGCTTTCTTTGAGTGCCTCCGTTTTCGCTGCTGAGCCTCCCGCAGCGTCTTCTGCTCCAGGCAAACCTGCAAAACCCGCAGAAAACGCTCCTTTGAATCTGAACACCCCTCTCGTGGGCAGCCTGACCACAGGGACTGCTCTCGGCCTCGGCGCCGTGATTGTAGCCGGAGCCGCCGCGCTGTCATCCAGTGGCGGAAGCAACAACGGCGGCACTACTGGCACTACCGGTACCACTGGCACCACCGGTACTCGCTAAGCGCACCGCGAGGTCGTTAGCCTTCTACTACCCGGAGCAATCCGGGTAGTTCCGTTCTGATGTGTTCCCTCCACAAGTGTCCTCAATCATGATTCGTAGTTTGTCGCTCGCTGTGCTTGCAGGTGTTGCCCTGCAGGGCTGTATGTTCTCGCCTGGTCAACACCTGGATACCAGTCAGGTCGGCCGTGAAGGCTCACCGGAAAGCACTCGGATCGAGTTGATTCCGATAACGCCCAAACTGATTGCCCAGAACGCGGCGACAAAAGTGCAAGCCTCGGTACCCGCCGAGTTGCTGGCGTACAAGCCGGGTGCTTACCGGATTGGCGCCAATGATGTGTTGTACATCACCGTGTGGGACCATCCTGAGCTGACTGCGCCATCGGGCCCGCAACAGCAAATTGATGCGAACGGTCGCCTGGTACGCCCGGACGGCACCATGTTTTACCCCTATATTGGCAATATTCATGCCGCAGGCAAAACCATCGAGGAGCTTCGCAGTTTTATTGCTGAGCGCCTGACTCAATTCGTCGACAGCCCCCAGGTTGACTTGAGCGTGTTGCGTTTTGCCAGTCAAAAAGTAGTCATTTCCGGTGCCATTTTAAAAGCCGGTCAACAACCCATTACCACGTCGCCGCTCAGTGTCGTCGAAGCCATGGGCACTGCTACTGTCGATCCGTTAAATGCCGACCTTGCCGGCCTGACGCTGACCCGGGACGGACGTGAATATCCGCTCGACCTGGACTCACTTAACGGCAAAGGCTCGGTGTTGCATAACGTCTATTTGAAAGACGGCGATCAGTTGTACCTGCCCTACAACGACCGGAAAAAGATCTACGTCATGGGCGAGGTCAGCCAGCCTCGGGCGCTCACGTTCAAAATCAATCGGATGAATCTGGCGGATGCGGTCGGAACGGTCGGTGGACTGAACCAGGCCACCTCCAATGGCAATGCGCTGTATGTGATTCGAGGTGCCGAGAACCTTGAAACCGAGCCTGCAAAAGTCTTTCAACTGGAAGCCGAATCGCCAACCGCGTTTGCTCTTGCCAGCCGCTTCGATCTGCAACCCCAGGACATTGTCTACGTCGGCCCTGCAGGCGTGACCCGCTGGAACCGCTTGATCAGCCAGTTGCTGCCATCAGCCGTTATCCTGGGTACCGGAGCAGCGGCCACAAACAATCTCAGTGAAGCCAGCAGTCGATAAGGTTTGAGCCGTTTTGAAAACTTTGCGTAACAGCTCATGCCTGGCGGTGGGATTACTGCTGTGTGGCTGCAATCCGTTGATGCAGGCGTCCATGGACACCTTTAAAGCCTCCACACTGGGCGCCCCGTCGCTGGAATTGACTGCGGCGCAAGTGGAGGCCGTGCCCTATGCGCAGATCAAGGTGACCACGGAGGAAAGCGACGGTGTGTTGGCCAAGCTACGCCAGCAGGGCGACCTGGAGTTCTGGGTCGCCTCCGGCAAACAGGTGTTGTTGATGCGCGACGGTCTCGTCGTGCGCAGCGTCGGCCTTAGCATCAATCTCGATGGCACGCGCTTCGACGGCGAGTCGCCGTTCAAGCTGGGCTTGCAGCGATTGCCCGATGGCTACAGCAGTACCCGCTGGATAGATGTCTATCAGGGGCCGCGGGTCGGGCTGGCGGTCAACAGTCGTTTCAGTCGACAGGCCATCGAAACCGTCACCATCCTGGACAAGGACTATGCGTTGCAGCGCATAGACGAACGTATCGACATACCCGAGCTGGGATTCAAGGCCACCAACCGTTTTTGGGTCAGGCCTGACGATGGCTTGATCCTGCAGAGCGAACAACATCTGACGCCGGACCTTTTCTTGAAGATTGTGCAATTGCGCCCTGACCGGGAGACGGCTCGGTGAGATATTCGAAAACGCTGTCGGCTTGCCTGTTGATGGCCAGTTCTGCGATGACTCAGGCCGCTGTCACGGTCACGGGTGATGTAAAAAACCCCGGTTCCTTCGCCTTCGTGCCAGGTGCACGCTTGCTCGATGCCGTCAGCCAGGGACACCCGAACGCGGAAAGTTACTGGCTGGCCGCCGCCTGGCTGCACCAGCCATTGATGGAGCAGCAAATCCGCCTTAAAGCCGGTGTGCTGTTCGATCTGAAATTGTTGCAACGTGGGGCCTTGCTTGACGAAAAAAACAGCCTTGCGGCCCTGGCTGCGCGCCTGTTTGAACAGGTCAGCCGACTGCCCGTTACCGGCCGCAGAGTCGCGGTGCTCGACCCCGTGGCGCTGGAGGTTGCGTTCGCCCGCAATTACTCGCTCAGTGACGGCGACCAGCTGACTTACCCTGTACGCCCGACTACGGTCACTGTGGTGGGCGCCATTGAACAGCCCTGCGCGCTGCCTTATCGCGCCCTGCAGCCCGTCCAGGAATATCTCGAAAGTTGTCTGCCGACGACCGACGCAGATGCCGATTACCTGTGGTTGATTCAGCCCGATGGCCAGGTCAGGCGAGTCGGCAACGCCGCCTGGAACAACGAAGACGGGGTGTTTGCCGCCGCAGGCAGCACGATTCTGGTGCCCGTGCGCAACGATGATCCGGACCTGCCCACACCCGACTTGAACGAGCAGCTTGCCCAGTTTCTCGCCACCCAACCGCTGCCCGAGGTGGCCCCTTGAAGTTACGTTTTGCCGCCGTAGTGTTGTTGCCCTACAGCCTGGCTCATGGAGAGCCGCGTTTTACCCAGAATGATTTCGGTGGCGTGGGTTTGCTGCAAACCCCCACCGCACGGATGGCACCCGCCGGCGAATTCAGCCTGAACGCCAACCGGACCGACCCCTATTCGCGCTATAGCATTTCAATACAGCCCCTTGATTGGCTGGAAGGCAGTTTCCGTTATACCGCTATAGGCAACCAAAAATACGGGCCCGAGTCATTCAGTGGCGACCAGGTCTATAAAGACAAGGCAGTCGATGTCAAAGCCCGCCTCTGGCAAGAAAGCCACTGGTTGCCCGAGGTCGCGCTCGGCTTTCGGGACGTCGGGGGCACCGGCCTGTTCTCCAGCGAATACTTCGTGGCGAACAAACGTTACTACGATCTGGATTTCAGCCTGGGCGTAGCTTGGGGCTACATCGGTAACCGCGGGGATTTCGAAAACCCGCTGGGGTACCTCGATGAGCGCTTTGACACACGCCCGGTAAATACGGGCGCGGACGCGGGCAACGTCAATACCGGCTCGTACTTTCGCGGCTCGCCCGCATTGTTTGGCGGCGTAGCCTATCAGACGCCCTGGTCGCCCTTGAGCCTGAAACTCGAGTTCGACGGTAACGACTACAAGCACGAGCCGTTCAACACTAGCCTGAAGCAGGACTCGCCCATCAACATCGGTGCGGTGTTCAAGCTAACTGACTCAGTCGATTTGAGCGCCGGTTGGGAGCGCGGCAACACCGCGTTGTTCGGTATTACTTTTCATACCAACTTCACCAGCCGCAAAGCGCCGGCCAAACGCTTCGACCCTGCTGTCGAAGCACTGCCGGCACACGAGCCCACCACGCCGCTCGATCAGGTCGACTGGGCCGGGGTTTCCAAACGACTGGAAAACAACGCAGGTTATAAGGTCGAGCGTATTGCTCAGCGTGATTCCGAGCTGATTGTGTATGGCGAGCAGTCGCGCTATTTCTACTCCGCCAAAGGCGTGGGCCGGGCCAGCCGGATTCTGGACAACAGCGCGAATGACGACATCGACTGGTTCACGATGGTGAACAAGCGTTACGACATGCCTGTGGACGAAGTCAGTGTGCCGCGCGACACCTTCCGGGCCGTGGTGAACAACCAGCAAGACCTTACAGACCTGCACCGCACCACCGAATTGAACCGGGCCACGCCACACGTTGAAAACACGCTGTACTCCCAGGCCCTCGAGCGTTTTACCTATGGTATCGGCCTGGGTTACAAGCAAAACGTTGGGGGTCCTGACGGTTTGCTGTACCAGTTGACCGCTGATGTGGACGCGGAATACCGCTTTACCCGCAGCACCTGGACGAGCGGGGTCATCAGCACCAACCTGCTGAACAACTTTGACAAGTTCACGTACGACGCGCCGAGCAACCTGCCCCGAGTGCGCACCGATTTGCGCAAGTACGTCATCACCTCTGATGTAACGATGCCGACATTTCAGCTCAACCATGCCAAGCAGCTGGATCAAGACTTGTTCGGCATGGTGTATGGCGGTTATCTGGAATCAATGTTCGCCGGGGTCGGCGGTGAATTGCTGTACCGCCCCATGGGCGAGCGCTGGGCCCTGGGTGCTGATTTGAACTTTGTACGCCAGCGTGAGTTTGACCAGGGGTTTGGTCTGCGCGATTACAAGACCGTGACCGGTCACATCACCACCTATACCGAACTGCCGTTCGATTTGCAGGGGGCGATCAGCGTTGGGCGTTACCTGGCGCGCGATTGGGGTGCCACGTTTGATGTGTCGCATGAGTTCACTAACGGCGTGAAGTTCGGTGGCTGGGTTACCCGCACCACGGCCTCGGCAGAAGAGTTCGGCGAGGGCAGTTTCGACAAGGGTATCTATATTTCGGTCCCCTTCGACGAGTTGATGAGCGTTTCCACGATGCGTCGCGCCAACCTGATCTGGGCTCCTTTGACCCGCGATGGTGGTGCGCGTCTTAACCGCCAGTACTCGCTGTACACGATGACCAATGGCCGCGACAAAGATGCGTTCTATAAGAACTTTGAGAAAATCACCGAATGAGTTCCTTACTCCTGGGTGTCACACAACTTTCCCAAAGGATACGCACGCTGTTTTTCATCTGCGTCAGTGTGGTGTTGCTGACCGCCGCTTTGCGTGCGCAGCCGATTCCCGAAGCCTTTGCCCAGGAAGACAAGCTGCATCACCTGGTTGGTTTTTTTGTGTTGGCTTTTAGTTGCCAGCTGGCTTTCCTGCGGGTCAAGGCACGCTGGATTGCCTTGGGCTGTCTGCTGACGGGGATCCTGATCGAATATGCACAAGCGCTGATGCCGCTGCGCACGGCGACACCCTACGACGCCTTGGCCAATGCTGTCGGCGTATTGCTTGGCTTGATTGCGTGGCGTTGGATGCAGCCCGTCAAACAGTCCGCTGAGCTCCCGGACTCTTAGGACTATGGCTGGCCCCGTGAGCATAACGACATTACGCCTGAAAACATCAAGGCACTGAATCGACGCCACTCATTTCTGTTATGCGGTTTTGTATAAGAAAGGCCTGTAAACGGTATTTTTTTTGCTCTTGGGTGCCGCATTTTTTGAGCGGCCATAAACTTTTTCAAGGCAGACCACTATGAACGCTTGCGGATCACCGATCGACTCCGTCCATAAATCGCTGGACCCTTTTGCACCGGCCACTATGGTTTTGGGGCAGAAGTTCACCGAGGGCAACAGTGGATTGATGGCCTGGCTGCGGACATACGAAAGAGCCCCCGCCACTATCACCCCACAGCCAAAGTTGTTGGTGGAGCGCATCGGGTTGTTTCCTTCCTCGGGTGACATTCGGCGCATGGTCGGCAATCCCGTTGCGCTACTCGAGTACTTGCGGGCCCTGTATGCCGGTGAGGCACTGGATGTGGATGACAGCGACGGCCTGAGCCTGACGTTCACTGAATGGCGCTTTAAGATCTGCCCAGCGCAGAGCGAGATTCTGTTGAAGGTTGAGAGTCGTGGCGATATTGCACTGATGCAGAAGAAAACTGCAGAGCTGCTGGATCGGATCGAAGAGAAAAACAGTCGTGAATTCGGGTGACGCCACTTCGCCAGAACTCACAACCGAAGCAGAATCTACAACCTTGACGATTCTCCGCGAGTGCGCCAGTGAGGCTGCATGAATGCCTTTTCTGCCCCCGAAAGAGTGACTGCGAAAGAGTTCAAGAGCCTCTCGGCTGTATATTTTGGAAGACTCGTACTCAGCATGATAACCGCGAGCCCTAGCATGAGGGCCGCCCGGGGAATTTTGCGGACTTCCTTTCGCTCCAGCCTGAAAAGAAATACGCACGCCGCGGCTGACCCCACGACCGCCCCGGCAATCGCTTCCGGCAGAGGATGAATCGTCTGCCCGACATACTGGACGCTGAACCACCAGGTCGACAGCAGCCCTGCCCCCAGTGCCAGCCATCGAAGCCGATGATCCAGTTGGCGCAATAGCAAACTCAGGACCACGGTCGACACCAGGCAGGCGTTCATTGCGTGGCCGCTGATGACCGCGATATCCAGGCTTGCCAGGCCGATTCCCCAGCCCTTGAACAGCACTTTACTCAGACCTACGACGAAATAGGCCACGAACAGTACGCCTAGCCATAAGAGCGCGAGTTTTCTGGATGCCATGCTCCACAGCCAACCGGCGACGACCATGGCCGCCGGAAGCATGACGGTGATGCCGGCGTATTGTGTGATGTACAGTTTTGACATCAATCTACTTCCTCACGCCTCGTGCAATTTCCCAGTGCAATGGGCACTGGGCGCGTGTTCAGTAGGTACAACGCTCATCGATCCAGAAAGCACTTCAGGCGGTTCTCTACGACAACCACCGAATAGCTCGCGATGTGCATTGCCAGTCCGTCCTCTATCAGCGCTTCGAGCAAGGCAGCTTGTGCCGCGAAGCGCAGGTCGAGATTGAGTTTTCGGGAGGCGTGCATCTGGTCGATCAGGGCATGCGTGACTTGATAAGGGGTGTTGCCTCGCAGTCGCCTCAGCCAGACGGGGATTTTTTTTGCGGCTTTGGATTGTCTGATACCCGGCACGTACGTTGCCTTGCCCGAAGCGGTGTTTTTCGAAACCTCCTCGATTTCTTCAAACACGTCGGTCAATTTTTTTAGTGCGTAGCCAAGCATCAAATCATCAAACGCATCCAAAAACATAGTCCTCTTCACGCTGTGAAGTTATTACTGCAAACACACATTCCCGATTTTTACATTACACTTTATTCCATGTATGTACTGGACGTATTCTAACGATCAATACGCCTGTTAAATAACATTACATTTGTTAGTGCGATGATTAACTTAGTCAGTGTATTAATTGACTTTTTATAACAATTATCGAGCCTGTAATCGAACGATATAGACTTCAACGATATCGGTAGTTACACCCAGGCTGCGGCGGGCGTTATCAGAGGATTCAGGCGTCAGATGATCGGGTCGCAAGGCGCTGACCGTCAGATCGGTTGAACCTGTGAGCCTGCCTGGCATCTTATCTATCGACACCGCGCCCCACCTTTCAAACACCTGTTTTCAGGCTGTTGCCGCAGGGGGCATCGAGATACACGTACGCGCCCTTGAGTGGCTGTCAGCGCTCGGGTAATGTCATCAGATCCATAGGACAGAGCACGCCCATGACTTCCAAGCTGGAACAACTTAAGCAAATGACCACCGTGGTTGCCGACACCGGCGACTTCGACGCTATCGCTCGCGTTAAACCCGTGGACGCCACCACCAACCCTTCCCTGCTGCTCAAGGCTGCGGCCATTCCGGCGTATGCCGAGTTGCTGAACGCCTGCGTCAATGACTGCAAGGGCGATGTGGGCCTGGCCAGCGACCGTTTTGGCGTGGCCGTGGGGCAAGAAATCCTGAAAGTGATCCCGGGCCGTATTTCCACCGAGGTGGATGCGCGCCTGTCGTTCGACACTGACGCCGTGTTGAAGCGCGCCCATCGCCTGATCGAGCTGTACGATAAGGCCGGTATTGGCCGCGACCGCGTGCTGATCAAGATCGCGTCCACCTGGGAAGGCATCCGCGCTGCCGAGATCCTGGAAAAGGAAGGCATCCAGACCAACCTGACCCTGCTGTTCTCCTTCGCCCAGGCCGCCGCTTGCGCCGATGCCGGGGTGTTCCTGATTTCGCCGTTCGTAGGCCGCATCTACGACTGGTACAAGAAAGCCAACGGCAACGACTACACCGGTGCCGATGATCCTGGCGTGCAGTCGGTGACGCGCATCTACAACTACTACAAGGCCAATGACTACAAGACCGTGGTCATGGGGGCGAGCTTCCGCAATCTGAGCCAGATCGAACAACTGGCCGGCTGCGACCGCCTGACCATCAGCCCGGACCTGATCGACAAGCTGGCGGCGGATACCGGCAAGCTGGAACGCAAGCTGGCACCGGGCAATGCCGGTGAAGCCCGCCTGAGCCTCAACGAGGCGCAGTTCCGCTGGTTGTCCAACGAAGATGCGATGGCGACCGAGAAGCTGGCGGAAGGCATTCGTCAGTTCGCGCGGGATCAGGAGAAGCTTGAGGCGCAGTTGCAGGCCAAGCTGTAACGGCTGACGGGCAAACGCAAAAGGGCGAACCCTCACAAGTTCGCCCTTTTTTGTGGATGCTGGGTAATGTGTGGTGTTTTGGCGGACGCCATCGCGAGCAAGCTCGCTCCCACAGGGATTTGCGGGATGGCTGAGGTCGTGTGCTGAACGAAAAACCTGTGGGAGCGAGCTTGCTCGCGATGGGGCCAGTCCGGCCCGCATCAATTCGGAGCTTGAGGCGTTGTTGCAGGCCAAGCTGTGATCTGAGTGGGTGTGATGCAAAAAGGGCGAACCTTGGTGGGTTCGCCCTTTTTTGTGGATGCGGGGTTCTTGCGGACGCCATCGCGAGCAAGCTCGCTCCCACAGGGATTTGCGGGATGGCTGAGGTCGTGTGCTGAACGAGGAACCGGTGGGAGGCCAAGCTGAGATCTGAGTGGGTGCAGATTCCCCATTGTGGCGAGGGAGCTTGCTCCCGTTCGGCTGCGTAGCAGTCGTGATTTCTGCTACCGGGATATCTCTGACACCATAGGTTATATGGCCTTGGGGCTGCTTCGCAGCCCAGCGGGAGCAAGCTCCCTCGCCACAGACTTATCTCAGTCAGTGCCGCTCCAGCACATTCACCAGATCCTGGAACGTTGAGGTGGGGTTCTTGCGGACGCCATCGCGAGCAAGATCGCTCCCACAGGGATTTGCGGGATGGCTGAGGTCGTGTGCTGAACGAAAAACCTGTGGGAGCGAGCTTGCTCGCGATGGGGCCGGCCCGGCCCGCATCATTTCAGGGGCTCAATTGCGCTCCAGCGCATTCACCAGATCGTGGAACGCTTCACGATTGGTGTCGTTCAGGCCCATGAGGATTTTGTGCGCTTCGAGCACTTTGATCCGCACCACTTCTTCGGACTGATCCTGGTCTGGCAGGTCGTCCAGGCATTCCGGGCAGGGTATGGGTTTGTCGACGATGTTGAACACCTGCTCGAAGCCCATGGACTGCAGCAGACGGGTAATGTCTTCGTGAGTGGTGACGACGGTCGGCAGCAGGCCGACCTGTTGCCGCGACAGGATCGACAGCTTGGCCAGCAGGCCCAGGGTGGTGCTGTCGATGCTGCGGGTTTCGGTCAAGTCGATCACGATCGCGTTGAAATTCTTCGCGGTGAAGATTTTCTCTATAGTCGCATCCAACGCCGAACACAGGGTCAGGCGAACTTCACCGACGAACTTGAGAACGAAGGTGCCGTCCTGCTCGGCGAACTGGATTCTACCAGTACTCATCAAAGATTCCTGCTCAACACCAACAGGGCGATATCATCCGGCATCTCCCCTAGCGTGGCCAATCCAAAAACCTGCCGCAGCCCATCCAGGGTGCCGCCCGCAGCCTTGACCCGTTGGGGCAACGCTGCCTCTTTTTCTTTGAGTGTGGGTTCTGGCAAAAGATCCAGAATGCCATCAGACATTAGCGTCAGGCTGAACGTCGGTGGCAGTTCCAGCACGTGGTCTTCGTAGGTGGCTTCGTTGAAGAGGCCCACCGGCAGGCCACGCCCTTCCAGATAACGAACACTGTCTGGCGTGTACAACACTGGCAACGGCAAATGACCGCCGATGCTATAGGTCAACAAACCGGTCTCCTCGTCGATGACTCCACCGACCATTGTGACGTGTTTACCCAGCTTACAACTGATCAGGCCCCGGTTGATATGACCAAGAACCTCTGAAGGCTTGAATTCCGGCAAGGTACCGCTGCGCCTGGATTCGAACAGCAAGCGCGTGGTCATGAACTTCAACAGCACGGTGACGAAGGCTGAAGAGGCGCCATGACCGGAAACGTCCGCCAGGTAAAAGGCGACCCGGCGCTCGTCGACCCGGAAGTAGTCGACGAAATCACCCGACAGGTACAACGACGGGATGATCTGGTGAGCGAACTTGAACTCGTTGATGGTCCAGGGGCTGACCGGCAGCATGTTCATCTGCACCTGGCGACCGGCGTTCTGGTCCTCCTGGAGCAGGTTCAGGCTGGCTTCGAGCTCGCGGTTGGCCTTCTCCAGCTTCTCGCGGTAGCGCTGGTTCTCCAGCAACAGGCGCGCACGATCCAGGGCCCGGCGCACGGAGTGCTCGAGCACGGCCAGATCTTCGAGAGGCTTGATCAGGTAATCCGCTGCGCCCAGGCGCAGGGCTTCGACCGCGTCGTTCATCACGCCCGCACCCGAAACCACGATCACTGGCGTTTGCGGCGACCGTTCGGTCACCTGGCGGATGAGTTCGAGTCCGCCCATCTGCGGCATGCGCAGATCGCAAATGACCAGGTCGGGCTTGTCTTGCTCGAATACCTGAAGGCCCTGCTGACCATTGCTGGCCTGCAAGACGCTGAAACCACTGTCTTCCAAATAGGCGGCGAGGCTCGCGCGAACTACTTCGTCATCATCGATTATCAGCAGCGTGGCACTGGTTTTTCGCATGTGGGCAAACGGCGCCAGAATTAGGTTGGCGTAGCAGGCGGGGACTTTAGCCCGGCACTGACTACTGGATTCGCTTTCTAGCCTCTCTGTCGCACCGTTTTCGAGCATTTGCCCTACACACATGTACACCAGAGGTGCCCTTTAAGGCGCAGACGGTACTCCCATCCGCGGGGCGTTTCAAGCTCACGCCGATGGTCTCCTGACGTCTTTATTTGTCAAATCACCGAGAGTTATAAGAACAGGCAAATCCGTAACCCAATGGAAGGTTCGAACCCATGAGTCAAACCGGCCGGGACTGCAGTGAAACGCGCGATTACATTCGCCTGCGGGTCTTCGCAGACAAAAAAAGGCGGCCCTTGATGGCTAATGCTGATCAGTTAATACACAAAACCTGTGGGAGCGAGCTTGCTCGCGATGGCGGACTGTCAGGCACTGCATGTGTGACTGTCCAACCGCCATCGCGAGCAAGCTCGCTCCCACAGTGTCCGGTGCCTGACTGACTGGCATTAGCCCTTGATGGCCGCCTTTTTCAGTTTACCGGTCGAGATCAGAAATCGTCTTCAACCTGACCGTCTTTCACCTTGAACTCACGGTTCTGCAAGTACGCATTGCGGATGAAGGTGTACTTGTCGCCGGTGATCAGCTTCTCGCTCGACAGCAGGTTGGCGCGGGTATCGATGATATCCAGGGCAAAGAACGAGTTACGCACTGGTACGTCGTTAACGTAACGATAAGCACCGGTATAGCTGTCGACGTACTTGGACGGTGCATCACGCAAGGTGCTTGGCCCCAACAATGGCAGCATCAAGTAAGGGCCGCTGCCGACACCCCAGTAACCCAGCGTCTGACCGAAGTCTTCGTCATTGCGCTGCAGGCCCATTTTGGTGCCGACATCGATGACGCCCAGCAAACCGAAGGTGGTGTTGAAAATGATTCGTGCGGTATCAACGCCTGCGGCGCGAGGTTTGGCCTGCAGGATATCGTTGGCCAGGTTGCGCACATCGCCGATATTGCGGAAGAAGTTGTGAACGCCATCTTCGACAAACTGCGGCGTTATGTACTGGTAGCCCTGGGCCAGGGGTTTCAGCGCATAGGTGTCGATCACGTCGTTGAATTTGTAAATCGGGCGGTTGACGCTTTCCCAAGGATCCTCTTCCGTGGCTGCCTGGGCAACGAACGGAACCAGCATCGCGCTGGCGCACACACAAATCCTGGCTAGATGATTGCTCCAGCGCATAGAAAAAAACTCCTTGGTTTGTACTGGCTCGGGCACTTGGCCCAGGCAATAAGTTGCCCAGTATAAGACGTAAACGCCGTTTAAGGCACTTTGCACGAAATCCAAATTGAAGCAATCGTGCCAAATGCGAGCGATTCACGTGCATGTCACTCAACTGTCACCGTCGCCCACTAGCCTTCAGGCTATTTCAGGGACGTCCACATGCCACTCGCCGAAGCCTTGCCCCAAACCGCACCCGACCTGACCGCCGTACTGTTCGGCCTCAGTGGCTGCCTGGTGGATTTCGGCGCATACACACACCGGCACGGCAGCCACTCGGCCGAACACGCCGAGGCCACACCCGGCGCACTGGATAGCCTGCGCAGCTTGCAGCGCCGGAAAATCCCCTGCGCCTGGCTCGATGAGCTGCCCCCTGCCCTGAGCCAATCCCTGGCCGCTGCGTTGCCTGAATGGATCAAGCCGGCGCAACATCTAGCAACAAATATCCCATGGCCTGCCCCGAATGCCTGCTGGCAAGCCTTGATGTCTCTGAATGTCGAGCGACTCGACGGCTGCGTACTGGTGAGCGGCGAACCCCGCCTGCTGCAAGCGGGGCTCAATGCCGGGTTGTGGACCATTGGCCTGGCGTCCTGCGGCTCGCTGTGCGGGTTGACGCCTCAGCAATGGCAAGCGCTGACCCCGCAGGGGCGCGACATCAAGCGCTCCAAGGCCACGATGCAACTGTTCGGTCTGGGTGTGCATTCGGTGATTGATCACCTTGGTGAACTCGACACCTGCCTGGCCGATATCAGCTTGCGTCGGCTCAAGGGCGAAAAGCCCTGACCGAGATCATGCAGGTTGCGCGCGAGTGGATTAATCTAAAGGTCAGCCATAGACCTTTGGCTCCCCGCCTTGGTCTATGCCAGTGCCAATCGAGAGAAGGAAGAACGCCATGCCTGCCCGCGAACTGCAAGAACAGCTCAATGCCCTGCGCGAGCAATTGGAACAGAATCCTCCGTTGTCCGACGCCGAGCGCGCCGAGCTACACGAACTGATGCAACAGATCGAGTTGAAACTTGAGCTCGAAACCAAAACCCAGGATTCCAGCCTCGCCGATAACGTCAACCTGGCCGTGGAACGCTTCGAACTCGAACACCCTACCCTTGCCGGCACCCTGCGCAACATCGGGCAGGTCTTGGTCAACATGGGGATCTGAACCCGACAATGCCGTTGCAGGAGCGAGCTTGCTCGCGATGGAGGGTCAGCGACCTTGGCGTCTACTGACACACCATCGCGAGGCGAAGGCGTTTCTGATGACGCTGCACGTCTCACGGCCGCCTTCGCTGGCAAGCCAGCTCCTACAAAATCGTATGCACACCGTCATTTTTGGTGTCCACACCGTCCCCGTGCGCACACCGTCATTTTTGGTGTCCGCACAGTTCCTGTAGGAGCCGGCTTGCCGGCGAAGGCAATCTCCCAGTTGATGGATGTGTCGACTGAACGGCCGCCTTCGCTGGCAAGCCAGCTCCTACAGGGTTTTGTTATTGACGGACCAGGCGATGGTTCGGCAGTTGTACGTCTTCAGTACTGCGATACGGATTGATATCCAGCCCGCCGCGACGCACATAACGCGCATACACCGTCAGTTTCTCCGGTTTGAGCAACCGCTGCAGGTCGAGGAAGATCCGCTCTACACACTGCTCGTGGAAATCGGAGTGCTGGCGGAAGCTGACGATGTACTCGAGCAGGCTCGCATGATCCAGCGCCGCGCCACGGTATTCCACCGCCACGCTGCCCCAGTCCGGCTGGCTGGTGACCGGGCAGTTGGACTTGAGCAAATGGCTGTGCACGCTCTCCTCGACAATGCGCGAATCATCGCAACGCAGCAGTTCCGGCCGTGGATGCTCGTAGTTGCTGACGCTGATATCCAGCTCGTCGATGCACACACCCGGCAAGGCCACGACGCCTTCGCTCTCGACATCCTTGAGACTGCGAATGCGCACGCCCACCGGCTTGCCGGCAGCCGCCGACAAATCCTCGGCCAACGTCGCCTCAAGGCTCGCGGTATCGGCAAACGGCGTCTGGTTCAGGGAGTTGAGGTACAGCTTGAACGACTTCGATTCGATGATGTTCGGCGAATCCGCCGGAATGCTGAATTCGCCGATCGCCACCACCGGCTTGCCCGACGGCAGCAGCCAGGACAGTTCGAAGCAGTTCCAGAAGTCCACGCCTTTATACGGCAGGGTTTCTGCCGTCAGGCCCAGTTCGGCCCACTTCGCGGTGCGCGGGATCGGGAACAGCAAGGACGGCGTGTAGGTGGCGATGTATTCGCTGGACTTGCCCAGCGGCGAGTGTTCGGCTGCGGGATGCATGGCGGAAACCTGACTGAAGAATCAGCGGATTCTATCAGCCTTTGCTCCCGCCTTTGAGTGCTTACTGACTGACAGTCACTTTGCCGACCATGCCGGCCTGGTAATGACCGGGGATGTTGCAGGCAAACTCGAGACTGGTGGCCTTGCTGAAGGTCCAGGTCAGCTCGGCGGTCTTGCCCGGCTCCACCAGTACGCTGTTCGGGTCGTCATGCTTCATGCCGTGGTCCATCGAACCGTGATCCATACCGGCCATGTTGCCGTGGTCCATTGCCTTCATGCCGGTGGGTGTCAGCATGCCGCTCTGTTGCATCTGCAACATTTCCTGCTGGTGTTTGGCGTGCATCGCCGCATCACCCAGATTGAACTCATGCAACAACTGGCCTTTATTGACCAGTACGAAGCGCACGGTTTCCCCGGCCTTGATATCGATGGCCTCTGGCGTGAAGGACATGTCGCCCATCACCACCTCGACGCTGCGGGTCGCCTTGGCCGCCGGAGCCGGCTGACCGAAATCGTAGGTATTCCCGGCGTCCGCCCACACCGGAGAACTCAACGCCAGCAAACATACGATTTGCGCCACGGATTTGCGTAAAAACATCGTCATACTCCAACAAGATAAGGCTCGGCATGGGAAAAACTCTAAACTGCCAGCACTGCCCGCAACCTGACAGCCAGATTACAACTTTGTCAGGTTGACCTGTAGGAATGCCGCCCACGGTATAAAGCGTTCGTTCCATTTGCCATGAGTCGCCCATGAAACTGCTGATCGTCGAAGACCAACCGAAAACCGGCCATTACCTGCGCCAGGGTCTGGCCGAGGCCGGGTTCAACACAGAACTGGTGGCCGACGGCAACACCGGCCAGCAATTGGCCCTCAGCGGCGAATATGCCCTGCTGATTCTCGATGTGATGCTGCCGGGTCGTGACGGCTGGCAGATTCTGCAAGCGGTGCGCAGCGCCGGTCTGGACACGCCGGTACTTTTTCTGACGGCGCGTGACGCCGTGGAGGACAGGGTTCACGGCCTCGAGCTGGGCGCCGATGACTATCTGGTCAAGCCGTTTGCCTTCTCCGAGCTGCTGGCGCGAGTGCGCAGCCTGTTGCGTCGCGGCAGTGCCGCGCCTCAGGAGACCAGCCTGCAACTGGCCGATTTGCGCCTGGACCTGATCCGTCGCCGGGTCGAACGCAGCGGCCAGCGTATCGACCTGACCGCCAAGGAGTTCGCCCTGCTGGAAATGCTCCTGCGCCGTCAGGGTGAAGTCCTGCCCAAGTCGCTGATTGCGTCCCAGGTCTGGGACATGAATTTCGACAGCGACACCAATGTCATCGAGGTGGCGATCCGTCGTCTGCGCCTGAAGATCGACGATGAATTCCCCAACAAACTTATCCACACCGTGCGCGGCATGGGTTACGTCCTCGAAGAGCGCCCCGCCTGATGCGCCGGCTGTCCTTGAGCAGCCGCCTGGCGCTGTTGTTTGCCGCCTGCACTGCCGTGGTGTCGTTGTTCGCCGGGGTACTGTTCAGCCGCGCCAGCGAGGCGCACTTCGTCGAGCTCGACCAGCAACTGCTGGATGGCAAGCTGATTGGCTTGCGGCGGGGCCTGCACGACCTTCAGTCGAGCGACAGTGAAGTGAAACTGGCCGAGGAATTGAGCCGGCTGGCTGGCCTGCCCCTGCGAATCACCGGCAGCGACGGCCAGCGCTGGTATGACAGTTCGAGCAACATTCCGCCGGCATTGCCGCGCCAGCCCGGATTGTCGACGGTGAGCCATGAAGGCACGGATTACCGCGTGCTGAATGCGCCGCTTTTCGCGGACAAACCCGAGTCACCGCAGCTGACCCTGCTGCTGGACATCACCCACCACCAGCATTTTCTGCAACACATGCAGCGTTTGATCTGGCTGACCGTCGGCCTGTCAGCCCTGGCCACCGCACTGCTGGGCGCCTGGGCGGCACGCAGCGGCTTGCGCCCGCTGCGGCGGATCAGTGCGTTGGCCAGCGGTGTTTCCGCGCAATCGCTGAACACGCGGTTGCCTGAAGAAAACATGCCGCCGGAACTGGCGGAAATGGCCCACAACTTCAACGCCATGCTCGGACGCCTCGACGATTCGTTTCAGCGCCTGTCCGCGTTCTCCGCCGACATTGCCCATGAACTGCGCACGCCACTGTCGAACCTGCTGACCCACACCCAGGTGACCCTCACTCGCGCGCGCCCCCTCGAGGACTACCGCGAGGCCCTGCACAGCAACCTCGAGGAACTGCAATGGATGGCGCAACTGGTCAATGACATGCTCTACCTGGCCAAGGCTGACCATGGATTGTTGATGCCCAAGCGCGAAGCGCTGGAACTGGGGCAGGAAGCGGATCTGTTGCTGGAGTTTTTTGCGCCATTGGCGGAAGACGCACAGGTAAAACTGAGTCGTGACGGCAATGCCCGCATCGAAGGTGACCGCAGCATGTTGCGGCGAGCGCTATCGAACCTGCTGGACAACGCGCTGCGGTTCACGCCAGTCGATGGCGAGGTTCGGGTCAACATCGTCGAGCAAGCGAATGGCCTGAGATTGAGCGTCGAAAACACCGGGAGCGGGATAGACGCACAGTCACTGCCACGGCTATTTGACCGCTTCTACCGTGCAGACCCGGCACGCCGCGAAGGCAGCAGTGAACATGCGGGATTGGGCTTGGCGATCACCCAGTCGATCATCCGTGCCCATGGCGGGCGGATTCGTTGCGAATCGGATAATGGGTGGACACGGTTTGTGATCGAATTGCCAAGGGGACATTGAGGCCAGCAGGACCGGCCTCCCTCACCTGTAGGAGCTGGCTTGCCAGCGAAGGCAGCTTCGGCTACTGAAAGAGGACATTGAGGTTGGCAGGACCGGCCTCTTCGCTGGCAAGCCAGCTCCTACGAAGAGCAAGCGGCTTCCGGAAGGGACATTGAGGCCAGCAGGACCGGCCTCTTCGCTGGCAAGCCAGCTCCTACGAAGAGCAAGCGGCTTCCGGAAGGGACATTGAGGTTGGCAGGACCGGCCTCTTCGCTGGCAAGCCAGCTCCTACGAAGAGCTGGCGGTGTTACGGGTTACGAATATCTCAGCGCATGAGCCGGTTCGATTTTCGCTGCCCGCCAGGCCGGGTACACCGTGGCCAGGAAGCTCATGACGAAGCCCGCCGTACAGATCAGCGCCACGTCCGCGCCTTGCAGTTCGGACGGCAGGTTGCTGACGAAATACACGTCGGAACTGAAGATGTGCTGCCCGCTGACCCGCTCGATCCAGCCCACGATCTGGCTGACGTTCAGCGCGGCAATCACGCCCAACACACCGCCAATCAGGGTGCCGACGATACCGATCACGGTGCCCTGCACCACGAAGATCGCCATGATCTGCCGTGGCGTGGCGCCAATGGTGCGCAGGATCGCGATGTCCGCGCCCTTGTCGTTCACCACCATGATCAGGGTCGCGATGATGTTGAACGCCGCCACCGCGACGATCATCAGCAACAGCAGGCCGATCATGGTTTTTTCCATTTTCATTGCGCTGAACAGGCTGCCCTGGGTGTGGGTCCAGTCGTCAGCCTTGTAGGCGACGCCCAGCCCCGTGGCGATGTCGCTCGACACCTGCGGCGCGGCATACAGGTCCTTCACCGCCAGGCGCACGCTCTGCACCTGATTCGGCTCCCAGTGCTGCATCTGCGCGGCATCGGCCATGTGGATCAGCGCCATGGTGCCGTCCAGTTCGGCACCGACCTTGAACACACCGACCACATTCAGCCGTTGCATGCGCGGGGTGATACCACCCGGCGCATTGCTGACTTCCGGCACGATCAGGGTGATCTTGTCGCCGACGTTCAAGCGGAAGCGGCGCGCCGTGATCTCGCCGATCACCACGCCGAATTCGCCCGGCTTCAAGGCTTCGAGACTGCCCTGGACGATGTGCTTGGCGACAATCGACACCTGGCCTTCCAGCGCCGGGTCGACACCGCTGACCTGGATGGGCTGCATCGTGCCCTTGTAGGACAGCATGCCTTCCATCTCGGTGAACGGCACCGCCGCCGTCACTTGCGGGTTTTTCATCGCGGCCGCTGCCACGGGCTTCCAGTCGTCAATCGGGTTGACACCGACGATGGTGGCGTGGGGCACCATGCCGAGGATGCGTGAGCTCATTTCGCGCTGAAAGCCGTTCATCACCGACAGCACCACGATCATCGCCAACACACCGAGGGCGAGGCCGATCATCGAGGTCATCGAGATGAAGGAAACAAAGCGATTGCGGCGCTTGGCGCGGGTATAGCGCGTGCCGATAAAGATCGATAACGGTCTGAACATTCGCTGGGGCACCGTATGGAAATAAAAGACCCGACGCCCTTCCAGGCATCGGGTTTCAGCCAATCAGATAGGCGTGAGGCAACCTTCCTGCAAATGCAGGACGCGGTCCATCTGACGGGCCAGGTTCATGTCGTGGGTCACCACCAGGAACGCCGTGCGCATCGAGGTGCTGAGTTCCAGCATCAAGTCCTGAATGCCCTGGGCGGTGTGGGAGTCGAGGTTGCCGGTCGGCTCGTCGAGCATCACCAGGCCCGGTGTATTCACCAGGGCGCGGGCGATGGCCACGCGCTGACGCTCACCACCGGACAATTCGGCCGGCTTGTGCTCCAGGCGATGGCCCAGCCCTACCCGCTCCAGCAACGCCGTGGCACGCTGACGCGCCTCCGGGATCGCGGTCTTGCCGATCAGCAGCGGCATGCAGACGTTTTCCAGCGCAGTGAATTCCGGCAGCAGGTGGTGGAACTGGTACACGAAGCCGAGGGCGCGATTACGCAGCAGGCCGCGTTTCTTCTCGCTCAGCGCCGACAGCTCTTCACCGTCGAGCCAGACGCTGCCCTTGGTCGGTGTATCAAGGCCGCCCAGCAGGTTGAGCAAGGTACTTTTGCCCGAGCCCGACTTGCCGACAATCGCCACACGCTCTCCCGGGTGCAACTCCAGTTGCAGGCCGGCCAACACTTCCACCGATTCCGGGCCTTCCTCGTAGGACTTGCCCAGGCTGCGGCAGCTCAAGATTGCTTTATCACTCATGCCCGACTCACTCATAACGTAACGCCTCCGCAGGCTGGGTGCGCGCGGCACGCCAGGCTGGATACAGGGTGGCGAGGAAACTCAGGACCAACGCCGCAGAGCAGACCATCACGACGTCCTGGCTCTGCACTTGCGATGGCAGGTAATCGATGAAATACACGTCGGCGTTGAGGAATTTGTGGCCGATCAGGCCTTCGAGGGCCGAGATCGCGGCACTGACATTCAGCGCGGCGAAGATCCCGACCACCGCGCCGATCGCGGTGCCGACCACGCCAATGACCGTGCCTTGCACCATGAACGTGCGCATGATCGTGCCCGGCGTGGCGCCCAATGTGCGCAGGATCGCAATGTCGCCCTTCTTGTCGTTCACCACCATCACCAGTGTGGAAATGATGTTGAACGCCGCGACGGCAACGATCAGCAACAGCAACAGGCCGATCATGGCTTTTTCCATGCGGATCGCCTGGTACAGGTTGCCGTGGGTGCGGGTCCAGTCGCGGGCGTAGAAGCGGTCTTCACCGAGATCGCGGGCGATGCTCCACGCGGTGCGCGGCGCCTGGAACAGGTCGTCGAACTTCAGGCGCAGGCCCTGGACCTGATCCGGTTTCCAGCGATGCAGCCGGGCCAGATCCTGCAGGTTGGTGACACCCAGATAACCATCGAGCTCGCCGGCGCCGACATGGAAAATGCCGACCACGGTAAAGCGCTTCATGCGCGGGAACATCCCGGCCGGGGTCACGGTGACCTCCGGAGCGACGAAGGTCAGCTTGTCGCCGATAGCCGCGCCGAGCTTGGCCGCCGCCTTGTCGCCGATGACGATGCCGAACTCGCCCGGCACCAGGTCGTCGAGTTTTCCCTGGGTCATGAAGTGATCGATGATCGACACCTGGCGCTCTTGCACCGGGTCGATGGCATTGAGCAGGACTTTCGAGACCTTGCCGTTGTTGGTCAGCAAGCCCTGCATTTGCGTAAACGGCGCCACGGCCGTCACCTGCGGGTTCTGCTTGACCTTGGCGGCCAGGCTTTGCCAATCGCTGATGGCCTCGCCGGACTCGATGGTCGCGTGGGGCACCATGCCCAGCACGCGGGTGCGCATTTCATGATCGAAGCCGTTCATCACCGACAGCACCACGATCATCACGACCACGCCAAGGGCGAGCCCGATCATCGAAGTCAGGGAAATGAATGACACAAAATGATTGCGACGCTTTGCACGGGTGTAACGCGTGCCGATAAATACGAAGAGAGGTCTGAACATGTCGGGGCTTGTTCGGAGGGAAAAGGAACGTCCTTGTGGCGGGGGTCGATAACCAGCTTTACACTCAGACCACCGCCGCTACCATGGGTTCGCCATGTCGACATTAGATGAAGAAGATCGCCGCGAATACTACCGTATCGAGGATACGATCGCACTGGAAATTCGGCTCCTGTCCGCTGCTGAAGCCACAGGCCAGGAAGTGTTGCAGGATGCTTCCCCACTCTTCAACTTGCTCAGCGAACTACACCTGAGCGAATTCGAGTCGCAACACCTGTTGCGCCAGCTCAGCGACCGCGACCGCACGACCGCCGCATTCCTCAAATCCCAGAACAAACGCATCGATTTGCTGAGTCAGGTCGTCGCTCTGACAGTGCTCGGGCAGATCGGCGAACCGCAGCCGGTGATCATTTCCGAAGGCGGCATCGACTTTCAGCACCCAACGCCCATCGCCATCGGCACACGCCTGTCGGTCAAGCTGGTGCTGATGCCGCAAGCCCTGGGCCTGCTGCTGCGCGCTCGCGTCACCCATTGCGACCGCAAGGGCGATGGCTATGACGTCGGCACCGAGTTCGAACACCTGACCGACGCCCAGCGCCAACTGCTGGCCCGCCACATCTTGCAAAAGCAGGCCCAGATACGACGCCTGGCCCGCGAAAAACTCGAATCAGGCAATTAATTTAAGGAAGAACCGTGACCCTCATCTACGGCCATCGCGGCGCCAAGGGCGAAGCACCGGAAAACACCCTGACCAGCTTTCAGCAATGCCTCAGGCACGGCGTACGTCGCTGCGAACTGGACCTGCACCTGTCCATGGATGGCGAGCTGATGGTCATTCACGACCCGACCCTCAAACGCACCACGGACCGTCGCGGCAAGGTCGTCGAACACACGGCGGCTGAGCTGGTGACCTATGACGCACGCAAGGGCGGCCCGGGCTGGATCAAGCCGTGCCCGATTCCGAGGCTGGAAGAACTGTTCGAGAAATGCGACTTCGATCACTGGCAGCTGGAAGTCAAAAGTGCATCAAGGATGCGTGCCGCCACCACCGTGCTGGCGATTCGTGAAATGGCGCAGCGTCATGGCCTGCTGGACAAGGTGACGATCACCTCGAGTTCCCGCGAAGTGCTCAAGGCGGCGCTGGAACTGGTGCCGGACGTATCCCGCGGGCTGGTGGCCGAGTACGCCTGGCTCGACCCGCTGAAGGTCGCGGCCAGCTATGGCTGTGAGATTCTGGCGCTGAACTGGACCCTGTGCACGCCGGAACGCCTGCAAAGGGCGCAGCGTCAGGGGCTGCATGTGTCGGTGTGGACCGTCAACGAGCCCGCGCTGATGCGCAGACTCGCCGACTTCGGCGTTGACAGCCTGATTACAGACTTTCCCGGTTTGGCCATTGCCACGCTCGAGAATTGCTGAAATCGGTCTCCCCGGCCGGCTCAGGCCACCGGCCGGAGCCGCTCAAAAAAGCCGGTTGAGGCCGTCGTATGCCGCTACCCGATAGGCTTCGGCCATGGTCGGGTAGTTAAACGTGGTGTTGACGAAGTACTTCAGGGTGTTCTGTTCGCCCGGCTGGTTCATGATCGCCTGACCGATGTGCACGATCTCCGACGCCTGATAACCGAAACAGTGAACGCCCAGCACTTCCAGGGTTTCACGGTGGAACAGGATCTTCAGCATGCCTTGCGGCTCGCCAGCGATCTGCGCCCGCGCCATGCTCTTGAAGAACGCCTTGCCGACTTCGTACGGCACCTTGGCCTGGGTCAGCTCCTGCTCGTTCTTGCCGATCGAGCTGATCTCCGGAATGGTGTAGATGCCGGTCGGCACGTCGTTCACGAAACGCCAGCTACCGTTATCGACGATGCTGCCAGCGGCCGAACGACCCTGGTCGTGGGCGGCACTGGCCAGGCTCGGCCAGCCGATCACGTCACCGGCGCCGTAGATGTTCGTCACGCAGGTACGGTAGTTCTCGTCGACTTCGATCTGACCACGGCTGTTGACCTTCACGCCGATGTTTTCCAGACCCAACTGATCGGTGTTGCCGGTACGACCGTTGCACCAGAGCAGGGCGTCGGCCTTGATCTTCTTGCCGGACTTGAGGTGCAGGATCACGCCATTGTCCACGCCTTCGACGCGGTCGTAGTCTTCGTTATGGCGAACCGTGATGTTGTTGTTGCTGAAGTGGTAGCTCAGGGCCTGGGAGATTTCCGAGTCGAGGAAGCTCAGCAGTTGCCCGCGGTTGTCCACCAGTTCAACCAATACACCCAGGCCGCTGAAGATCGAGGCGTATTCGCAACCGATTACGCCGGCGCCATAAACGATGAGTTTGCGCGGGGTGTGGCCGAGGCTGAGGATGGTGTCGCTATCGTAGATGCGCGGGTGGTGGAAATCGATGTCCGCCGGGCGATACGGGCGCGAACCGGTGGCGATGATGATGTGCTTGGCCACCAGTTTTTCGACCACGCCATTGGCGCAGACCACTTCGATGGTTTGCTCGTCGGCGAAGCTGCCGGTGCCGAAGAACACGTCGACGCGGTTACGGGCGTAGTAGCCGGTACGCGAAGCGACTTGTTTGGCGATGACTTTCTCGGCGCTTTTCAACACGTCCGGGAACGAGAACCAGCGCGGCTCGCCAATGGCCCGGAACATCGGGTTGGTGTTGAACTGCATGATCTGCCGCACCGAGTGACGCAGTGCCTTGGACGGGATGGTGCCCAAGTGAGTGCAGTTGCCGCCGACCTGGCGACGGCTGTCGACCATCGCCACCTTGCGCCCTGCCTTGGCGGCGTTCATTGCCGCGCCTTCCCCTGCCGGGCCGGAACCCAGCACCACCACGTCGTAGTTGTAGACAGCCATGCGTACTCCTCAGAACAGGCCGCGGCACCCTCGGCACCTGCGGCTAAATCACGCCAATGCGTGGCATGAAGGAACAATTTGGGGCCAGTGCAGAACCCGGACACAGTCTATAGAAGCGTCAACGCCGCGCACATTAACCCTTGGTCGCGTCGTAGGCTACTTTTGCCTGCTCCACAACGCCAGTTTTCAATGCTCGAATCGCCACAATCACTCGGTTTTCTGGCCACTGAGGCGTTCAAAAGCGTGATTGCTGCGTGTGACGAAACCTGTATCGGCACGCATCACAAAAAATGCGCCGATATCGTGTTTTTCTGCGTAGTCCCAACCGCGCGCAGGACCGAGAATCAGCAACAGCGTCGATAAGCCATCGGCCATCAACGCCGAAGGATGAATCACCGTGACCGATGCCAGTTTGTGAGAGACCGGCGCGGCGGTGTGCGCATCGAAGGTGTGGGAAAAGCGCTGGCCGTCCTGTTCGAAGTAATTACGATAGTCGCCGGAAGTGGACAGGCCATAACCGTCGACAACAATGACCCGCTCGGCCACCTGCCGGTCATCCCGAGGTTCCTCCAGGGCGATGCGCCATGGCGAGCCGTCGGGCTTCTTGCCAGCAGCCTTGAGTTCTCCGGTGACTTCAACGAGGTAATCGTGGATGCCTTTTTCCTCGATCTTTGCAGCAATCGTGTCAACGGTGAAACCGGCGGCGATGCTGTTGAAGTCGACCTCGACAGCGGCGTCCTTGCACAACCGGTCGCCATCGATGCGCAAGTGTTCATGGCCGACGCGCTTGCGGGCTTCGGCGAGCGCTTCGGCAGCCGGGACTTTTTCCCCGCGAGCCTGCGGACCAAATCCCCAGAGATTGAGCAACGGCTCCACCGTCAGATCGTAGGAACCTTCGCTTTGCACTGACAGCTGCTCGCCCACGCGGACCAGTTCGAGAATCGACGCCGGCATTGCCTGACAGCGGTTGGCTGGTAATGCATTGAAGCGCTCGATATCCGAGTCGCTGCGGTAGGTCGACATTTGCCGATCGACTTCAGCGAGGATCTTTTCGACTTCGACGCGCACGTCTGCCGGCGCGGGAAGACCGGCGTGCCGCACGTACTTGATCGAATAGGTGCTGCCCATGGTCGGACCGCCGAAGCTTTCGAGGGAGTCACTGCTGCCGCAACCAGACAACAGGACAATCAACACAAAGCACCCTATCCGCCAGATCAACAAATCCTGCATCCCCTGAAGAACCTCCTGACACACCAGCGAGGCTCGCCATTATGCGATAGAAACTGTGGGAGCGAGCTTGCTCGCGATGAGGCCATCACATTCAACATCGATATTTCTGTCAGACCGCTATCGCGAGCAAGCTCGCTCCCACATTGGATGGCTGGCGTAATCACGACCGCGCAAACACCACCAATCCCTGTGGGAGCGGGCTTGCCCGCGATGAGGCCATCACATTCAACATTGATATTTCTGCCAGACCGCTATCGCGAGCAAGCTCGCTCCCACATTGATTTTGGATACCCGCAGATGTTGCGTACACCTGATAACCCTGTGGGAGCGGGCTTGCCCGCGATGAGGCCATCACATTCAACATTGATATTCCTGTCAGACCGCTATCGCGAGCAAGCTCGCTCCCACAATGTTTTTTGGATACCCGCAGATGTTGCGTACACCTGATAACCCTGTGGGAGCGGGCTTGCCCGCGATGGTCGTCAACGATAACGCTCGTTTACTGATTCAACGCAGCGTTCTTGGCTCCATCATCAAAACACCGCCTGGAGCAAGCTCGCTCTTACTAAATACTTGATCGAACAGCAACGGCTGCGGATGGGGTCTTTTCATGGAGTCGCGGTATCGGTGACGCATTGTTTTAGTCGATCCGAATCTGTGCCGCTGCCTTCGCTGAGATCAATATCACCATTGGCATCAAGATAGATATCCGTATTAGGCCACTTCGGAGTTATGTTGACGCAGTGGGCACGAACATTTTTGCTCCACCAGGAGATTTCCATAAAAAAATTATCATCCGGAAACAAAAAACCATTATCGACCGTACCTCCGCCGGGTTGCATCCCGCCCTTGTATATCCGGTGCTGGACATTCCAGATATACCTGAGTTCCTCCCTTCCATTTTCGGAGTAGTGAATGGTTACGGTCGGAAGTGCAATATCCCAGTAGCTAATGGCCAGATACACAAATGGAATCCACAACCACCTTCTATACCTTGGACCTATTTTACGCACAGGTGTGGACACGATCTCCATCCCCTCAGCTTTATAAAATAATTGCCGACACCTTATTCACGATCACCCATGGATATCCCGCTCTGTGGGTATTACTTGCCCCACCTCACACCGATACTGGTCATCAACTATGGCACACATTAAGGTTTCGCCAAGTCCCACTGGCACTCCTTCAACTGATCCACGTCAGTACCGCTCCCCTCCTGCATATCAATATTGCCGTCGGAGTCGAGGAATATATGCGTATTTGGCCACTTAGGTTTAATGCTGATGCAGTGCAAACGGCCTTTCTCACTCCCCCAAGAAAACTCCATGAAGAACTCAGCATCCGGAAATAGAAACCCATGATCGATAACGGCGCCTCCCGGAAGCATTCGCCCCCTATATATCCGGTCCTGGACGTTCCATATGTATCGCAGTTCTTGTACGGCATCCGTGGAGTAATGGACGGTGGCAGTAGGTAATACAAAAATATTCCATAGCACTATTGGCAGTAGCGCGAGCAACGGAAGCAGTAGCGGTAACAGCGGGATCCATAGCCACCGAATGTAACGCGACCTAGGTTTTTTTACTGGAATGGACACGAACTCCATCTCCCAGAATCGCATTGCATGTCGCTTTGATCCCTTGGCTCTTCATGGGCTCGCTGTATCAGTGATGCATTGTTTTAGTCGATGCGAATCCGTACCGCTGCCTTCGCTGTGATCAATATCGCCATTGGCATCGAGGTAGACGTGCGTATTGGACCATGTCGGGGTGATATTTACGCAGTGTCGGAGATCTTTATCGTTCCACCAAGAGATCTCCATGAAAAACTTCTCATCTGGAAACAAGAACCCATGATCCCGTGTGCTGCTGCCTGGAGGGAGGCGTCCTTTGTAAATCCGGTGTTGCACATTCCAGATGAACCGCAGTTCGTCAACGCCGTTCTTGGAGTAATGGACGATTGCGGTAGGCAGCACAATAATTCGCCAGAGGACAATCAGCAAAAGCACCAGCAGGGGCAGTAATAGCGGTAGCAACGGAATCCATAGCCACTTAATGTAACGTGATCTTGGTTTATTTACAGACGTGGACACGGACTCCTTCCCCCCAATTTTTTGGAGCAATTCCCAACACTTCATTCATAATGATCTGCGCGGTTATCCCGCCATTAGGGTAATGGTTGGCGAGCTTGATGCCGATGCTGATCGATACTCTATCAGCTACATCATCCCATGATCGCAACTTCGTCCAAGGACTGTCTGTAGGACGAGGGCCTAGGAGCTTTCTTTCTTCTTTTGGCTTTGTTAGTAACTCTTCAACCTTACGCATGGAATCCGAGACAACCTGCTCAGCCCCTGCTCCATCCAGCAGCACACTTTCTGAAAGCCCACCTGCAATACCAACATACCCATAGTGAATATTCGACCAGATATCGTAGTAGTACTCGTACTTCCCTTGCTTGTGCCGAACGACACCGTCATACATCGCTTCCAGCTTCGGCTTGTGATCCCACTCCATATTTTGACCCACCTGCTTCGTCCAGATCGCCATCGCCTCAAGCTTCTTCGTCCATGCAATTCCGTTGAAATTTGGTGGTCCAGCCAGCCTGGCGTACCAGGGTAACGCCCGAAATTTCCTGGCTTCCGCACTGCTGTCGTAGCTCATCAGCTCTTTCATTTTCAACACGGACGGATGCTTGATGTTCCTGTTCATCTCACCTGCGATGTAGCTGGCAAGCTCTTCCATCTGGTCTGGATGGTTACAGGCTTCGCTTCCACCAAAGTCGGCGGGTGGTGCAGAGATTTTATCTGCCAGCTTCAGATCAACCACCTGAGGCCTGGCTGTAAAGCTGTTTTCAGCCGGGGCCGCCGGTGAGCCTGCAGCCCTCGCGGCCGGCTGCACAGGGCTTGCGTTGCTTTGATACGTGGCCGTCATTACGGTGGGGATCAGCCGAGCTTTACAGGGGCAGTTGCTGTAACTGTCCAGCGTACCAGCCATGAGCTTTCCATGACTGATCATGTGCGAAATGCCACCGACGATCCGATAGGTCTTCCCGTCTTTTCCACAGGTGACCCGATCACCATCGCAGGCGTGGGCAACGCCATACATCATGATCCGGGTGTCACCATCCAGAACTTTGCCACCACAGGTGGTTCGGTCATTCAGACCGATGAAATGTCCTTCTTTCATTGAGTTTTTTCTCCGTTACTTCCGGCCGAGTCCAGAAAGTTTTCGACCATCAGCTGCGTGAGCATTTAAGCAACGCAGCACTGAGACAGCTTTGGACAGCGCCAGACTTCGCCACTCAGTCCGCGACCGATGGCAAAAAATCCTCGCCCATCGACACACCTTCGCGCGCAATAAACACGTAGCCGCCTTGCGGTGTATTGATGATTTCGTCGCCATTGCTGAGCACGCTGCCGACCAGCGCCACATCATTGTTGTCTAGCCCTGCGCCGGTGATGATTTGCGCCGTACTGCCATCGGCATACAGGACGTAGTCGCCTTTGCGCGCTACGCGCACCGAGCGTCCATTTTCCAACTTGAACTCCAGCGGCCCTGTCCCTTGCTGGATCACCCCGCCGTTACGGGTGTGGCTGCCCTCGGTTGCGCACCGGAAGATGGCGATAGCAGGATGAGTGTCGATATAAGCCTGCTGTTGACGCACAACCACCTGGGCGTGCTCATGGAATTGCGCAATTTGCTGCTCGGTGAAGTGTGGATTGTCCAGACTGCGCAGATACTCTGGAGAAACATCGTTGGTATACAAAGGCTGCAAGGGTGCATTCATTTCAAAATCCTTATCCCTGGAAGGGTGTTCAGAAATAATGCGGCGGACGCTAACAGCGTCGCGACCCTCACGGCAGGGTCAAAAGAATGATTCAGAAATTTCGCCAAAAGAAACGATCCTTTTCCTACAGGATTGCTTCTAAAGCGTATTTATTGCGGAGCGCACAAACAAAAACGCCCCAACCAAAGTCGGGGCGCTTCATGTGCCGCTAAAGGCTTAGCGCGGGAATGCTGGCGGGTTTACACCGGCCATGTCTTCCATCACGCGAACCACCTGGCAGCTGTAACCGAACTCGTTGTCGTACCAGACGTACAGAACAACGCGGTTATCCTGGGTGATGGTCGCTTCCGCGTCCACTACGCCTGCGTGGCGCGAGCCAACGAAGTCGGTGGAAACCACTTCCTGGGAGCTCACGTAGTCGATCTGCTTGTGCAGGTCCGAGTGCATGGCCATCTGGCGCAGGTACTCGTTGATCTCTTCGCGAGTGGTGGCCTTTTCCAGGTTCAGGTTCAGGATGGCCATCGACACGTTCGGCGTAGGCACGCGAATCGCGTTGCCGGTCAGCTTACCCTTGAGCACTGGCAGCGCCTTGGCGGCTGCGGTGGCGGCACCGGTCTCGGTGATGACCATGTTCAGCGGCGCGGCGCGGCCACGACGGCTGCCCTTGTGGAAGTTGTCGATCAGGTTCTGGTCGTTGGTGAACGAGTGAACGGTTTCGACGTGGCCGTTGATGATGCCGTACTTGTCGTTGACTGCCTTGAGCACCGGCACGATGGCGTTGGTGGTGCAGGAAGCCGCCGAGATGATCTTGTCGTCAGGGCTGATGTCGCCGTGGTTGATACCGTGCACGATGTTCTTCAGCGCGCCCTTGCCAGGTGCGGTGAGGATCACGCGGGCAGCGCCCGGGCAGGCCAGGTGCTGGCCCAGGCCGTCGGCGTCACGCCATACACCGGTGTTGTCGACGATCAGAGCGTTTTCGATGCCGTACTGGGTGTAGTCGACTTCGGCCGGGCTCTTGGCGTAGATCACCTGGATCAGGTTGCCGTTGGCGGTGATGGTGTTGTTGGCTTCATCGATGGTGATGGTGCCATCGAACGGACCATGGACCGAGTCGCGGCGCAGCAGGCTGGCGCGCTTGACCAGGTCGTTCTCGGCGCCCTTGCGGACCACGATGGCGCGCAGGCGCAGGCCGTCGCCACCACCGGTTTTCTCGATCAGGATGCGCGCCAGCAGACGGCCGATACGACCGAAGCCGTAGAGGACAACGTCGGTGCCTTTGCGGGCCGAAGCGTTTTGCTGGCCAACCACGTCGGCCAGTTCTTCACGGACGAACTGCTCGGCAGTACGGCCATTGCCTTCGGCCTTGAATTTGGCCGCCAGCTTGCCCAGGTCCACCGAAGCGGCACCGAGCTTGAGCTCGCTCATCGCCTTGATCAGCGGGAATGTTTCGTGGACGGACAGCTCGCTTTCGTCGGACTGACGGTGACGAGCAAAGCGGTGAGCTTTGAGAATCGCAATGACTGAACGATTGATCAGGCTGCGGCCATAGATCGAGCTCACCACGTTGTTATTGCGGTAGAGCTGACCGATAAGCGGAATCATCGCTTCTGCGAGTGCTTCACGGTCGATCCATTCACCAAGACACTGGTCGGGCTTCTGAGTCACGGGAACCTTCCACATGTAGGGGCAGAAAAAAGGGGCTACATTATGCCGCCGAGTGACCGCGGTAGCAATGCGCGCCCGTCGTGCTTTACGTAACAATTCGTCGTTCAAAAAACTTACGCTTCGCGCCAGCCCAATAAAACCGGGGCTTGCAGCGTAGTCAATTTTTTGGAGGTCACGCTTCGTTATCCGTAACCCTCCGTAACACTCGTTGTTTTTGTCACTACATATCCAGCAATTTCCGGCAAAAATCCGCCGAATTTTGTCTTTACCACTACATTTCACCAAACCCATGCTTTAGACGCAGTCAGCAACTGACAGGCGGCATCGTAGACCGCTACAATTACCGACTTTGTCGCAACGCTTGGAGCTCAACCTTCCGTGCCCGTTCTGCGTCTACCGCTTCTCCCTGCCGCGGCAGGTAAACAGCACTGGGGCAACCTGCCCGGTGCCGCCCTGAGCCTGGCCATCGCCGAGGCCGCCAGCGCTGCCAAGCGCTTTACCCTGCTGCTGACCGCCGACAGCCAAAGTGCCGAACGGCTGGAACAGGAGCTGGGTTTCTTCGCCCCGGATTTGCCCGTATTGCACTTTCCCGACTGGGAAACCCTGCCCTACGACCTGTTCTCGCCGCACCAGGACATCATTTCCCAGCGCATCGCCAGCCTCTACCGGCTGCCGGAACTGAGCCATGGCGTGCTGGTGGTGCCGATCACGACCGCCCTGCATCGCCTCGCGCCGACCAAATTCCTGCTCGGCAGCAGCCTGGTGCTGGATATCGGTCAGAAGCTCGACGTCGAGCAAATGCGTACCCGCCTTGAAGCCACGGGCTATCGCTACGTCGATACGGTGTATGAGCACGGCGAGTTCACCGTTCGCGGATCGCTGATCGATCTGTTCCCGATGGGCAGCAAGCTGCCGTATCGCATCGATCTGTTCGACGACGAAATCGAAACCCTGCGCACCTTCGACCCGGAGAACCAGCGCTCCATCGACAAGGTCGAATCGGTCAAGCTGTTGCCGGCCAAAGAGTTTCCGTTGCAGAAAGAAGCGGTCACCCGTTTCAAGGCGCGCTTTCGTGAGCGTTTTGACGTCGACTTCCGCCGCTGCCCGATTTTCCAGGACTTGAGCAGCGGGATTACCCCGGCCGGTATCGAGTACTACCTGCCGCTGTTCTTCGAAGAAACCTCGACGCTGTTCGATTACCTGCCCCAGGACACCCAAGTGTTTTCCCTGCCGGGTATCGAGCAAGCCGCGGAAAACTTCTGGAACGACGTGCGCAATCGCTATGAAGAACGCCGCGTCGACCCCTCCCGGCCTTTATTACCGCCAGCAGAACTGTTCCTGCCGGTGGAAGACTGCTTCGCGCGCCTGAAGAACTGGCCGCGCGTGGTGGTCAGTCAACAGGACGTGGAAAGCGGTAGCGGTCGCGAGCGCTTCCCCGCGCAAGAACTGCCGAACCTGGCCATCGAAGCCAAGGCCACTCAGCCAATGGCGGCACTGGCCGGGTTCCTCGACCAGTTCCCCGGTCGCGTGCTGTTCACCGCCGAATCCGCAGGCCGCCGCGAGGTGCTGCTGGAACTGCTGGAACGCCTGAAGCTGCGACCGAAGACCGTCGATAGCTGGCCGGACTTTGTCGCCGGCAAGGAACGCCTGGCGATTACCATCGCACCGCTCGACGAAGGCATGCTGCTCGACGACCCGGCCCTGGCCCTCGTCGCCGAAAGCCCGTTGTTCGGCCAGCGCGTGATGCAACGCCGACGCCGCGAAAAACGCGCCGATGCCAACAACGATGCCGTCATCAAGAACCTCACCGAACTGCGCGAAGGTGCGCCGGTGGTGCACATCGACCACGGTGTCGGTCGCTACCTCGGTCTCGCCACGCTGGAGATCGACAACCAGGCCGCCGAATTTCTCGCCCTGGAATACGCCGAGGGTGCCAAGCTTTATGTGCCGGTGGCCAACCTGCATTTGATCGCCCGTTACACCGGCAGCGACGACGCGCTGGCCCCGCTGCACCGTCTCGGCTCCGAGACCTGGCAGAAAGCCAAGCGCAAAGCCGCCGAACAGGTGCGTGACGTGGCCGCCGAGCTGCTCGACATCTATGCCCGCCGCGCCGCCCGCGAAGGCTACGCATTTGCCGATCCGAAAGCCGACTACGCCACCTTCAGCGCCGGTTTCCCGTTCGAAGAAACCCCGGACCAGCAAACCACCATCGAAGCGGTGCGCGAGGACATGCTCGCGCCCAAGCCGATGGATCGCCTGGTGTGCGGCGACGTCGGCTTCGGCAAGACCGAAGTGGCGATGCGCGCGGCGTTCATCGCAGTCCACGGCGGTCGCCAGGTGGCGATCCTGGTGCCGACCACCCTGCTCGCCCAGCAGCACTACAACAGCTTCCGAGACCGCTTCGCCGACTGGCCGGTGACCGTGGAAGTGATGAGCCGCTTCAAGTCGGCCAAGGAAGTGAATGCGGCGGTCGCGGACCTGGCCGAAGGCAAGATCGACATCGTCATCGGCACACACAAGCTGTTGCAGGACGACGTGAAGATCAAAAACCTCGGCCTTGTGATCATCGATGAGGAACACCGTTTCGGCGTACGCCAAAAAGAACAACTGAAGGCCCTGCGCAGTGAAGTCGACATCCTGACCCTGACCGCCACGCCGATTCCGCGCACGCTGAACATGGCGGTGTCGGGCATGCGCGACCTGTCGATCATCGCCACGCCGCCGGCCCGTCGCCTGTCGGTACGCACCTTCGTCATGGAGCAGAACAAGAGCACGGTCAAAGAGGCCTTGCTGCGTGAGTTGCTGCGTGGCGGCCAGGTCTATTACCTGCACAACGATGTGAAGACCATCGAGAAGTGCGCCGCCGACCTCGCCGAACTGGTACCGGAAGCACGGATCGGCATCGGTCACGGGCAGATGCGCGAACGCGATCTCGAACAGGTAATGAGCGACTTCTACCACAAGCGCTTCAACGTGCTGATCGCCTCGACCATCATCGAGACCGGCATCGACGTGCCGAGCGCCAACACCATCATCATCGAGCGTGCCGACAAGTTCGGCCTGGCCCAGTTGCACCAGTTGCGCGGCCGGGTCGGACGCAGCCACCACCAGGCCTACGCTTACCTGCTGACGCCACCGCGCCAGCAAATCACCCCGGACGCGGAAAAGCGCCTGGAAGCGATCGCCAACACCCAGGACCTTGGCGCGGGCTTCGTGCTCGCCACCAACGACCTGGAAATCCGCGGCGCCGGCGAATTGCTCGGCGACGGTCAGAGCGGGCAGATCCAGGCGGTCGGCTTCACGCTGTACATGGAAATGCTCGAGCGCGCCGTGAAGTCGATCCGCAAGGGCGAGCAGCCAAACCTCGATCAGCCGCTCGGTGGTGGTCCGGAGGTCAACCTGCGGGTTCCGGCGCTGATTCCCGAGGACTACCTGCCGGATGTCCACGCCCGCCTGATTCTCTACAAGCGCATTGCTTCGGCCACCGATGAGGAAGGCCTCAAGGATCTGCAAGTGGAGATGATCGATCGTTTCGGTCTGTTGCCGGAACCGACCAAGAACCTGATCCGCATCACTGCATTGAAATTGCAGGCCGAACAACTGGGCATCAAGAAAGTCGATGGCGGCCCGCAAGGCGGTCGCGTCGAGTTCGCCGCGCAGACGCCGGTCGACCCGCTGACCCTGATCAAGCTGATCCAGGGTCAGCCAAAACGCTACAAATTCGAAGGCGCCACGATGTTCAAGTTCATGGTTCCGATGGAGCGCCCGGAAGAGCGCTTTAATACTGTAGAGGCGCTGTTCGAGCGCCTCGTTCCGAAAACTGCTTGAAGGACGCCGCATGCGCCTGTTTCGCTCACTGACTCTGCTGACCCTGCTCATTCCAGCGCTGGTCGCACCCACGGCATTTGCCGATGACCTGTATCAGGTCGAAATGATTCTGGTCCGTCAAAACGCCGTGCCGGCGATTGTCAGCCGCGCCGCGCCGGAAGACTGGGCCGCTGGCGCCCAACCCGTCAGCCCCGACAACCTGCGTACGCCAAGCCTGAATGGCGAAGTGGAAAAGCTCACCAGCAGCGCCGACTACACGGTGTTGATGCACAAGGCCTGGCAACAGCCCCTCGGCGAAACGGCCAGCAAAGTGGCGATCAGCGACGGCAAGGAGCAATATGGTCAGTTCCCGATCGAGGGCACGCTGAGCATGAAGCTGGGACGCTTTACCGACGTCGACGCCGATTTCTGGGTCAATCAGATCGATGCCAATGGCATGGTGACCGCCAGCGAGCGCTTGAAACAGGAAAGCCACACCAAGAACGGCCAACTGAACTTCCTCGACAATGGCCATCTCGGCCTGCTGATCAAGATCACTTCGCTGACAGCCCCCGCCCCCCGAGCTGCTCCCGAAGAAATTCCGGACTGATTCCCTATGTCCGCGACCCTGAGCAAACCCCTGGCACCATCCTGGGTCAGCCGATTCAAGGAACAGAGCCTGGAGCGTGGTCGCCGTTACGCGCTGGAGAACCGTGTCAGGATCGTCGAGGCCGGCGACGCCACGATCATCGCCGCTTGCGAAGGCTCTGGCAGTAACGTTTACCGTCAGACCATTCGCCTGCGCGAGTCAGCCAAAGGCACGCTGCTGATGGTCGACGCCACCTGTTCGTGCCCGGTCCACAACAACTGCAAACATTGCGCAGCGGTACTCCTGCAAGTGCAGGAAACCCTCAACTACCCCGCCGCCGCCAAAGACGCCGAACTGCTGGAAAAACTCCAGGCAGTCCTGGAAAACCGCAGCCCGAAAGCCCCGCCGCAAGTGCTGGTGGACAATGTGCAACCCGTCCCGCGCCTGTGGCTGGCGAGCATCGAGTTCAGTGCGTTCGAACCGCGCAACGGCCGAATGCAGCGGTACATACAGCATCGGGCGGCACTGTCTTTCAGTTACCTGGACGAGTACGTTTGCGGACAGAGAAACTCCGACATCCTGATACGCCAGGAAACCCAGACGCTGCGGATAAAACGCCACCCGGAAGTGGAACAGTCCTACCGGGAACAGCTGCGAATCCTCGGTTTCAAAGTCGCCACCCGACAAAGCAAGGCCCTGCCGGAAAGTGCCGGCGAGCTGTTCGAGATGGTCAATGATAGCGCCTGGCTGACCTTTACCCTCAATGAACTGCCGAAGTTGCGCACCCAGGGCTGGGAATTACAGATCGACGAGGACTTCGGTTTCGACCTGACGGCGGTAGACGACTGGTACGCCACGGTTGAACAGGCACCGGAGCGCGACTGGTTCGACCTGGAACTGGGGATCATCGTCAACGGCGAACGCCTGAGCCTGTTGCCGATCCTGCTCAACCTGATGCGCTCCCACACCGAGATCCTCAACCCGGAACGCCTGGCCCGACGACGCGACGACGAACTGATCCTGGTCAATATCCCCAATCGCCCGAACTCAGAGCACGGCCCGCTGCAAGTCGCCCTGCCCTTCGGCCGCTTGAAGCCGGTGTTGGCCACCCTCGGCGAGTTCTACCTGCAGGAGCCCGGCGACACCACGCTGCGCCTGAGCAAGGCCGATGCCACGCGCCTGAACCCGCTGGAAGACATGCCACTGCTCTGGGAGGGTGGCGAACAGATCCGCACCTTTGCCCAGCGCCTGCGCGACATCAAGGACCACACGGCCACCGCCCCGGAAGGCTTGAATGCGACACTGCGTCCGTATCAGCTTGAAGGCCTGAGCTGGATGCAATCGCTGCGGCAGCTGGAAGTGGGTGGAATTCTCGCGGACGACATGGGCCTGGGCAAAACCCTGCAGACACTGGCGCATGTGCTGAGCGAGAAAAACGCCGGCCGCCTCGATCGGCCGTGCATGGTCGTGATGCCAACCAGCCTGATCCCCAACTGGCTCGATGAAGCGGCGCACTTTACGCCACAGCTCAAGGTGCTGGCGCTGTACGGTGCCAACCGCAAAAAGCACTTCGACAAGCTGGCCGACTACGATCTGATCCTGACCACCTATGCGCTACTGCCCAAGGATGTCGAACGCCTGGCGACGCAGCCCTTGCACATACTGGTGCTGGACGAAGCGCAATACATCAAGAACCCCGCCAGCAAGGCAGCCCACGCAGCCCGTGAACTGAACGCCCGGCAGCGCCTGTGCCTGAGCGGCACACCGCTGGAAAACCATCTCGGTGAACTCTGGTCGCTGTTTCACTTCCTCTTGCCCGGCTGGCTGGGCGACGTCAAAAGCTTCAACCGCGATTACCGCGTGCCGATTGAAAAACGCACCAGCGAGGTCAGGCTCCAGCACCTCAACGGCCGGATCAGACCTTTCCTGCTGCGCCGCACCAAGGAACAGGTGGCCACCGAGTTGCCGCCGAAAACCGAGATCATCCACTGGGTCGAACTCAACGAAGCCCAACGGGACGTGTACGAAACCATGCGCCTGGCCATGGACAAGAAAGTCCGCGACGAGATCACCCGCAAAGGCGTGGCCCGCAGCCAGATCATCATTCTGGAAGCCCTGCTCAAGCTGCGTCAGGTGTGCTGCGATTTGCGCCTGGTCAACGAGGCGACCCTGCCAAGCCGTGGCAGCACGTCAGGCAAGCTCGACAGCCTGATGGAAATGCTCGAGGAACTGTTCGAGGAAGGTCGGCGGATCCTGCTGTTCTCGCAGTTCACTTCAATGCTGTCGCTGATCGAAGACGAACTGAACAAACGCGGCGTGGCCTACGCCCTGCTGACCGGCCAGACCCGCGACCGCCGCACACCGGTGAAGGAATTCCAGAGCGGCAAACGTCAGATATTTCTGATCAGCCTGAAGGCCGGTGGCGTTGGCCTGAACCTGACCGAAGCGGACACGGTGATTCATTACGACCCGTGGTGGAACCCGGCGACGGAAAACCAGGCGACCGACCGCGCGTATCGCATCGGCCAGGAGAAGCCGGTGTTCGTTTACAAACTGATTGCGCGCGGCACCGTGGAAGAAAAGATTCAGCACCTGCAAAAAGAAAAATCCGACCTCGCGGCCGGCGTGCTGGATGGGCGCAAGGCCGGGGACTGGAAACTGCAGAGCGATGATATCGAGGCGCTGTTTGCACCGCTGCCGGAAAACCTCGAGAAGCGTTGAGATCTTCGGCGCCTGAACCGGCCTCTTCGCTGGCAAGCCAGCTCCTACAGTGAGTGCGTCGGACACAACTTCTGCGCACGCCACCAAACCTGTGGCGCCAAACACAATGTTAACGAACGCCACTGAACCTGTAGGAGCTGGCTTGCCAGCGAAGGACTCACGGCCGGCGTGCTGGATGGGCGCAAGGCCGGGGACTGGAATCTGCAGAGCAATGATATCGAGGCGCTGTTTGCGCCGCTGCCGGAAAACCTCGAAAAGCGCTGAGGTTTTC
>NZ_JAGYGN010000028.1:0-75423 GCF_019947515.1 Pseudomonas sp. A-B-19 | reverse complement strand
GGCTGGGGGCGGGTTTGTCCAGGTCATAGTTGGGCGTGTCGTCACTGAACGGAATCGGCGGAAACAACAACCAGCCGCCGTCCTTCTCGATCAGCTTCTGCACGTAGTCGCTGCGGTAGTCAGCCTGGAAGGGCAGCTGCCCGCCGAATTCCTGTTCGGTGTGGCGCTTGAAGACCGGGAAGTACCACTGGCCCTGATAGCTGACCATCAGCGGCTTGTCGTTGGCGATCAGTTCGCCGCCCAGGGTCATCAGGAACAGGCCGACAAACAGCCAGAGCGACCACCAGCCCCGGCGGTTTTTCTTGAAGCGCTCGAAGCGGCGACGCGCCAACGGTGAAAGCTTGAACATCAGGCGTTCCTCGCGGCGAAGTCGATACGTGGGTCGACCAGGGTGTAACAAAGGTCGCCGACCAGTTTTATCAAAAGGCCGAACAGGGTGAAGATGAACAGCGACCCGAACACCACCGGATAGTCCCGGGATACCGCCGCTTCGTAACTCATGCGGCCCAGGCCGTCGAGGGAGAAAATCACCTCGATCAGCAGGGAGCCTGCAAAAAACACACTGATGAGCGCCTGGGGAATGCCTGACACCACCAACAGCATGGCATTGCGGAACACGTGTCCATAGAGCACCCGTCGTTCACTCAAGCCCTTGGCCCGGGCGGTGACTACATACTGGCGGGTGATTTCATTGAGGAACGAGTTCTTGGTCAGGATGGTCAGTGTGGCGAAGCCGCCGATTACCAGCGAGGTCACCGGTAACACCAGATGCCAGAAGTAGTCAGCTACTTTGCCCAGGGTCGATAGCGAGTCGAAGTTGTCCGAGACCAGTCCGCGAACCGGAAACCAGTTCAGCGAAGTGCCACCGGCAAAGACCACGATCAGGAACATTGCAAACAGGAACGCCGGCATGGCATATCCGACGATGATCGCGGTACTGCTCCAGATGTCGAACTGGCTGCCATGGTGCACAGCCTTGCGGATGCCCAGGGGAATCGACACCAGGTAGGTGATCAGCGTCGCCCAGAGCCCGAGGGAAATGGTCACGGGCATCTTTTCGAGGATCAGGTCGGTGACGGTGGCGCCGCGGAAGAAGCTCTTGCCGAAGTCCAGGCGCGCGTAACTGGTGAGCATCAGCCAGAGGCGTTCGTGTGCCGGTTTGTCGAAACCGTACTGTTTTTCAATGTCCTTGATCAGCTGCGGATCGAGTCCGCGACTGGATCTGGACTTGCCGCTCATGGCTTCGCCGGAACCGCCGCCAACCGCTGCGCCGCCAATGCCTTGCAGGTGCGCGATGGCCTGTTCGACCGGCCCTCCTGGCGCCGCCTGGACAATGACAAAGTTGACCAGAAGAATGATCACCAGCGTCGGAATGATCAGCAGCAGGCGCCGCAATATGTAAGCCCACATCAGTGCGGCCCTCCGGGTTTGCCACGGCTGATACGTTCGGCCGTCATCTGTTGGTTGGTCAATGGCGTGGTGCTCATCTCCCACCAGCTCTCGATGGCTTCGTCATTGCTCGCCTGCACGTTCGGGATGCCGAAGCGGTTCCACCACACTGTCGAGGTGCCCGGCGGGTAATAGTTGGGAATCCAGTAGTAATTCCATTGCAGCACCCGATCCAGGGCATGGGCGTAATGCAGCATGTCGGCCTTGGTATTGGCACGGATCAGCCCGGTGATCAGGGTGTCCACCGCCGGGTTCTGCAACACCATGTAGTTGTTTGATCCTGGGTCGGTGGCCGCCGCCGAACCGAAGTAATTGAGCAGTTCGCCCCCCGGAGAGGTGGTGACGGGGTAGCCGGTGACGATCATGTCGTAGTCGCGGCTCATCAGGCGATTGACGTACTGGGACGAGTCGATGCGGCGGATGTTCAGGTCGATGCCGATCTGTTTCAACGTGCGTTTATAGGGCAGCAGCAGACGGTCCATGCCGTTCTGACTGACCAGGAACGTGAAGCTCAACGGCTCGCCGTCGGCATTGACCAGTTGGTCGCCATCGGGTTTCCAGCCGGCCTGTTCGAGCAAGTCCAGGGCTTGCAGTTGCTTGTCGCGGATCACGCCGCTGCCATCGGTCTTCGGCGCTTCGAACACCTTGGTGAAGACTTCGTCGGGAATCTGCCCGCGCAGCGGTTCGAGAATCGCCAGCTCACCGGCATCCGGCAGTTGCCGGGCCGCAAGATCGGTATTGGAGAAAAAGCTCTGCTGGCGGATGTACATGTCGCGCATCATCTGCCGGTTGCTCCACTCGAAGTCCCACAGCATCGCCAGCGCCTGGCGCACGCGACGGTCCTGGAACATGGGCTTTTGCAGATTGAACACAAAACCCTGGGCCGGCTGCGGTGCTTCGGTGGCGAGGTGGGCTTTTTGCAGGCGACCATCACTCAGGGCCGGGCTGTCGTAGCCGATGGAGTAAGCGGTGGCGGAAAATTCCCGGTTGTAGTCATAGGCGCCACCGCGCAACACCTGGCGCGCCACGTCGGTATCGCCGAAGTATTCGATGCTGAAATGATCGAAGTTGTACAGGCCACGGCTGACCGGCAGGTCCTTGCCCCACCAATCGGGATTGCGCTCGAAGGTGATGCTGCGTCCGGAGTCGATCTTGCCGACTTTATAGGGGCCGCTGCCTAGCGGCGCCTCATAGCCGCCGCCATTGGCGAAATCGCGACTCTTCCACCAGTGTTCGGGAAACACCGGCAAGGTCGCGATATCCAGGGGCAGGGTGCGATTTTCGTTGTTCTTGAAATCAAAACGGATAGTCAGCGGCGATTCCACTTCAACGCCTTTGACGTCGGCGAACTGGGTGCGGTAACGCAGGCTGCCCTGGGTCATCAGCAGGTCGAAGGTGTAACGCACGTCTTCGGCGGTAATCGGCTTGCCATCGGCAAAACGCGCCTTGGGGTTAAGGTAAAAGCGCAGGGACAGGCCATCATCGGCGCGTTCCATCTTTTCTGCCACCAGGCCGTACACGGTGTACGGTTCGTCCAGCGAGCGCTGGGCCAGTGGTGAATAGAGCAGGCCGTCGATCTGCGTGACGCCGATGCCTTTGTCGATGTAAGGCAACACATGGTCGAACTGACCGATTTCGATCGCGGAGCGCCGCATCGTGCCGCCCTTGGGGGCCTGCGGATTGGTGTAGGCGAAATGGCCGAAACCGGCAGGGTATTTCGCCGGTTCGCCATAAACGGTCAACGCATGCTGCGGTTCAGCATTCACAGCAGCGGCACCCATCAGCAGGGCCACGGCAGTGAATAATAAGGTAGGGAAAGCCAGTCGCATTGTCAGCCTTGGAGCCGGGTGGTCGTTAACGACAATTTGTACGCTAGCGGCGCGTCCCTCGCCAGCCGAATTACGCACCTGAAATACAACGGCCCACCAAAAGGCGGGCCGTTGCGAGAGTAGCTCAAGCGTCGATCAGTCCTGACGGCTGGTCACTTCCAGCAGGTGGTAACCGAACTGGGTCTTGACCGGGCCCTGGACCACATTGATCGGTGCGCTGAAAACCACGGTGTCGAATTCCTTGACCATCTGGCCCGGGCCGAACGAACCCAGGTCACCGCCCTGGCGGCTGGAAGGGCAGGTGGAGTTTGCCTTGGCAACTTCGGCGAAATCGGCGCCAGCCTCGATGTGGGCCTTGAGTTCATTGCACTTGTCTTGCGAGGCAACAAGGATGTGACGGGCAGTGGCTTTAGCCATGGAAAAAATACTCCTTTCAATACTCGATAAAGTGCTGAGCCTACCGGATTCAGTGAGCTATTTCTCCTCAAAGTTCCGTTACACGCAGGATCCACGGCAGGTGGCACCTCAAAGGCCGGCGTCTCTCAAGCGTTCGGCATGCTGGACATACAGTTCGATCGGGTCGACACCTGTGCGCAACTGGCCGGTCGGTTGGCCTATGGTGTCCAGATGATCCAGCGCATAGTCGGAACGGATAACCGTACCCAGATGGGAGCTGAAGCGTCCGACCAACCCGTCGTTCTGCTCGCTTTCCACGACGAAATAACGGGAAAGGGCCCGGCAGAACGCGTTGAACGGATCGAGCGCATTGAGCCCTGCCTCAAGAGCATTCGACTGCAACACGCCGCTCCACGAGTAGTAACGCACACCGTTGACCTGCTCGCGCCCCTTGCCACCCCAGAGGGTGGGCAGCCCTTGCGGGTATTTGTCGTTGAATGCGCCTACGCCTTCGGTGGTCAGCGCATTGAGGGCCGCAATGGCGTTCTGCGGTTGGCACTGTTTGTCGCTCAATGTTGCGAGGAAGTCGGCGAACAGGGTCACCACTGTTTCGGCCACATGTTCCGGCAGGCTGCCTGGTGCCAATGCCTTGCGCAGGAAATCGGCCAGTTCCGAGCCATGGTTCGGACCGCTGACGGACGTCACCGACGCCACGCTGTGCGGCGCTATCGCTGCAGCATAACGTGCGGTCAGTGCGCCCTGGCTATGACCTATGAGGTTGACTTTATGTGCACCGGTTCCTTCCAGTACCCGCTCGATCTGCGTGAGCAATTGGTCACCGCGTACCTCGTTGTCATGGGTGGCCGACAAGTAGGGGACGAACACCCTTGCTCCGGCGTTCCTCAACGCCTGCCTGATGTCGTGAAAGAGTCCGAACTTGCCGATTCTTTCGAAGCCGAAAAGGCCGTGGACCAGCAGTATTGGATAACAGGTGCTTGCATTCCTTTGCATGTTCATACCTTTGCACAGAAGTTCGTTGGGACTGCATGGCGTTTCACTCTAAAACACTCGAGGTTGGCGCGATGTATGAAAAGTCCGCCGGAACTTGCGGAAAGCGGAATAGCACAAGTGCGAATGCTCAAGAGCGGCTGAGGCCTTAATCGGAATAAATTGAGGACTTTTCACGGCAATCAGGTTGCTGCTGGTCAACGACCTACTTCGCATGTATCGATTTTCCGAGCGAGCCAGGGTGAGCGGCCGACATCACGGCTGTTTGCCGTGAAGTTAAATAGTCGTCATCCAAAGCCGACCACCTGTTCGGTGTTTCTTCCAGGGACTGGAGCGAATGAATGACTATTTATGAACCCGATACCTTGAGTCTCGCGCAGCAACCATTACCACCCCCAATACTTGAACAGGCGGAAAACGGCGTTCTGAACCCCTCTGACAGAAAAGCCGTCATCAGGGTCCTGCCTTATCCGGGCATGACCTGCGGTGACAAATTGCTATTGAATTGGGCGGGTCTGGACGCTGATGGCGTCGCCTGCAACCATCAGGTGGTGCGTTACGTCAGTGAGGACCGGGTCGGCGAGGACATGATCTTTGCCGTGGGTAGCGCACATATTGCGACGCTGGACGGTGGTTCACTCGAGCTCGGTTACTCACTCGCGAGCACCCGTTTTGCCGAGCCCGTGCACTCCCAACGTTTGCAACTGAGTGTGGGTGATGTGCAATCCGACCTGTTGCCTGCGACAGTGAACGATGCGGTGGGTAGAACGCTTGATCCGGATCGGGTGAAAGAAGGGGGGGTCGTTACGATCAAACCTTATGCACGCATGGCGGCGGGCGACTGGGTGATGCTGACCTGGGCTGGCGTTTCGGTCGAAGGAAGTTTCAGTGATGCACTCAAGGTCGAGTCCTTTGCTGTGGGGGAAGAATTGTCGTTTTGGGTCAGCCCGGAATGCATTGCGCCGAATCTGGGCTCCTGCGTATCCATCGACTATTGCGTCAGGCAAGCGGGTCAAGGGCCTCGTTACTCTGAAGTAACGGCACTGATGGTTGAGACCCTGGAACGGCGACCACTGCCAGAGCCCATTGTGCTGGAGGCCGACGAAGGTTGGGTGGATCTGCAGGATGCGCAGGATGGCGTGACCGTCGTCATCGAAAACGCCAGGGCGGATAAAGGTGAACGGATTGACCTGAGATGCGACGGGGAGAAATTCAATCACTGTAACGAGCGCGAAATAACCAGAGACACTGCGGGCGAGCCGTTGGTGTTCATCGTTCCCTACCCGTTCTGGAGGGAACATCGAGATTCCACGATCCGTGTTTCCTATTCAGTCGAGCGCCTTGACGGAACCCGCCAGCAATCCGCAGTGACACGTATTCAAGTGCAGTCCGTGCTGGGACATTGACTGCCATTTGCCCTCCAGTCCTGGCGTGAAGACCGGAGGGCGCAAGGATGATTCCGATTATCGGGCGTTGTTTGATGCCCGCAGCCGATCTGCCGCTTCAAGCAACAGTTGCTCTGTCCCGGTCCAGCCGAGACAGCCATCAGTCACTGACACACCGTATTGCAATGACGAACTCAATGGCTGGCAGCCCTCGAACAAATGGCTCTCGATCATCATGCCGATCAGCGAGCGATCACCTTGCAGGCGCTGTTCAAGTACATCCTTGAACACGGCTGGCTGGTGCAACGGGTTTTTGCCGCTGTTGGCGTGACTGCAATCGACCATGATACGAGCCGCAATCCCGAGTCTGGTCAGGTCGCTGTTCACCTGGGCAATGCTGGCGCTGTCGTAGTTCGGCCCGCGATGGCCACCGCGCAATACCAGGTGCGTGTCCGCATTGCCCGGAGTTTGAATGATCGCCGGATGTCCTTGGCTATCGACACCAAAATGGCGATGGGGATGAGCCGCGGAGCGCATGGCGTCGCTGGCGATACCGACACCACCGTCAGTCCCGTTCTTGAACCCTACAGACATGCCCAGGCCGCTGGCCATTTCCCGATGGATTTGCGACTCCGTCGTGCGAGCGCCAATGGCCACCCAACTCAGCAGGTCGTCGAAGTAACCGGCGGCCATCGGTTGCAGCAGTTCGGTGGCCACGGGCAAGCCCAGGCGGAGCATTTCGCGCATCAACTCGCGGGACAGAATCAGGCCGGCGGCCATGTCATCGCTGCCATCCAGGTGTGGATCGTAGGCCAGACCTTTCCAGCCAACCGTGGTACGGGGTTTTTCGACGTAGGCACGCATTACCAGCAGCATTTGGTCGCCGACTTTGGCGGCGAGGCGGGCAAGGTTGCCGGCGTATTCGAGGGCTGAATTCGGATCGTGTATCGAGCAGGGGCCGACGATGACCAGCAAACGGGAGTCTTCACCGTTGAGGATCGCGCGAACCGCCTGGCGGTGGGCGGTGACTTGCCGGGACAGGGCATTGCTGAGGGGCAATTGCTGTTTGAGTTGCAATGAGCTGGGCAGACGCAGGGTCAGCGCTTCATTGGCAGGGCTCATGGTGGACAGCGGAAGTGCGCAGACGGACGAATTCATATTCAAGGCTTCCTGGGCTGGTGGCGGGTTCGTGCCCGCGCGCTCGGCCCTACTGGGGTGTTCGACAATTGGCCAGATTGGCTGTGTGCGTGTGCTTGCCACCTGTGGGTGACCGATCGGAGGCGGCAGGCTGTCCCGAGCGGAGGGTGGTAAATCGCCAGGCGGTAAAACTGTCGTGACGGTAATAAGTGGCGTAGTTCATGTGCGCAATCCTCTGAATGTCTGGTGTGTCGCTGAAAGTGTTGGGACTGAAAAAACAAAACCCCCGGTCGGGAGGCCGACCGGGGGTTGAGAATTCTCTGGTGGCGACCCGTTTAAAGTGGGCGCCGTTTGGGTATCAGGCGCGCCAGTGGCTAAACCAATACCCAAAATAAAAGCTGACCGGAGCACAACCGTCATTCACCCGGGCAGCCGCAACCGAGCGCGGGGCGCTGGCGGTACGAAGCTGTAAGAGGGTGTTGAACATGGTCTGTCTCCGATGGATGGGTCGAGCTTACTAGAGGCCGGTACGCAGATTCAATCAGAAAATGCTATCGGCCAACCACGTCACTTTCTATCGCTTGAGTGCCTCGAAGGTTGTGACACACTTTGCGCCTCAACAACAAACAAATCATCACAAGGACGCACCATGACGGCACTGATCCTCGCCGTGGAGCTGGAATGATGGAACGCCAGTGGCGTCCGGCAACACCGGATGACCTGGAGTTCGCCCGCGAACTGACCTGTAGAGGCATGCTGCGCTACTATATTGAGCATGATCTTTTGTGGCAGGACGAGGCGTTTGACGTGGCCTGGGCCGGGCGCGACAACCGGTTGATCGTATGCGGCGAAAATGTCCTGGGTTATGTCAGCCTGAGCCGTGATGCCAGAGCCTTGTACATCCGCGAATTGCATATTGTCGAAGCGTTTCGTGGGCAGGGCACTGGAGCCTGGGCGATCGATCAGGTGATGGCTCTGGCGTGCAAGGAGCGGCGTCCGGCGTTGCGCCTGACGGTTTTCGAAAACAACCCGGCGCAAGCGTTGTACAGGCGCAAGGGATTAAGGGTGGTGGGCAAGGACGAATGTTTCTTGAGGATGCAGCTGGATATCTCCGATCGGTATTGCTGCAACACGCTTGCAACAAGCCTTTCAAGATGAATTGAAACTTTTAATCTGACGCTTTCCGCTAGGTCTGCCAGATGCTTTTTGCTAAGGTGTCTGGCATTCCAATAAGACCATATTGCGAGGTGTCTGCTTGATTAGGGTGCTAGTAGTCGATGACCATGATCTCGTTCGTACAGGCATTACACGAATGCTGGCTGACATCGATGGCCTGCAGGTAGTCGGCCAGGCCGAGTCGGGAGAGGAATCCCTGATCAAGGCGCGTGAGCTGAAACCCGATGTGGTACTGATGGACGTCAAGATGCCGGGTATCGGCGGTCTTGAAGCCACTCGCAAATTATTGCGCAGTCATCCGGATATCAAAGTCGTCGCGGTGACCGTGTGTGAAGAGGACCCGTTTCCTACGCGGCTGTTGCAGGCCGGTGCGGCAGGGTACCTGACCAAGGGGGCAGGTTTGCCGGAAATGGTCCAGGCCATCCGCCTGGTATTCGCCGGACAACGCTACATCAGCCCGCAAATTGCCCAGCAGCTGGCGATAAAGTCCTTCCAGCCCACCAACGATTCGCCTTTCGATGCCTTGTCGGAGCGGGAAATCCAGATCGCATTGATGATCGTCGGCTGCCAGAAAGTACAGATCATTTCCGATAAGTTGTGCCTGTCCCCGAAAACCGTGAACACCTACCGTTACCGCATCTTCGAAAAGCTTTCGATCAGCAGTGATGTCGAGTTGACGCTGTTGGCGGTTCGTCATGGCATGGTCGACGCCAGCCTCTGAAAATGAACGACACCTTTGATCCGAGCGCCTTTCTGTCGACCGTTAGCGGCCGGCCCGGCGTGTACCGCATGTTCGACAGCGAAGCGCGGTTGCTCTACGTCGGCAAGGCGAAGAACCTCAAGAATCGCCTGTCGAGTTACTTTCGCAAGACCGGGCTGGCCCCCAAGACCGCCGCACTGGTAGCGCGTATCGCCCAGATCGAAACGACGATCACGGCCAACGAAACCGAAGCGTTGCTGCTTGAACAGACGCTGATCAAGGAGTGGCGTCCGCCCTACAACATCCTGCTGCGCGACGATAAATCCTACCCCTACGTCTTTCTCTCCGACGGAGAGTTTCCGCGACTGAGCATTCATCGCGGCGCGAAAAAAGCCAAGGGTAAATATTTCGGTCCTTACCCGAGCGCTGGCGCGATTCGCGAAAGCCTGAGCCTGCTGCAAAAGACGTTTTTCGTTCGGCAATGCGAAGACAGTTTTTACAAGAACCGCACCCGCCCTTGCCTGCAATACCAGATCAAGCGCTGCAAGGCACCCTGCGTCGGGCTGGTGGATCCCCAGGTGTATGCCGAAGATGTGCGCCACTCGGTGATGTTTCTTGAGGGGCGCAGCAATGCTCTGACAGACGAGTTGTCCGCCGCAATGGAAGAGGCGGCGATCAATCTCGAGTTCGAACGGGCGGCCGAGTTACGGGACCAGATTGCGTTACTGCGCCGGGTTCAGGATCAGCAGAGCATGGAAGGCGGGACTGGGGACGTCGATGTGATTGCCGCCTTCGTCAACCCGGGCGGCGCCTGTGTTCACTTGATCAGCGTGCGGGGCGGGCGGGTACTGGGAAGCAAGAACTTCTTCCCTCAGGTGGGTATTGAAGAAGACGTCAGCGAAGTCATGGCTGCATTTCTCGGCCAGTACTTTATCAGCAGTCCTGAACGCGACTTGCCAAGTGAATTGATCGTCAATGTGGTCCACGACGACTTCCCTACACTGATCGCCGCCATCGAAGAGTTGCGCGGTCGTGAACTGACCATCAGCCATCGCGTGCGGGGTACGCGGGCGCGCTGGCAGCAATTGGCGGTGACCAATGCCGAGCAGGCACTGAGTGCGCGCCTGGCGAATCGTCAGCACATTACGGAACGCTTCGATGCGTTGGCGCAAGTGCTGAAGCTGGATGAGCCTCCACAACGACTGGAGTGCTACGACATCAGTCATTCCAGTGGCGAGGCGACAGTGGCATCCTGCGTGGTCTTCGGCCCCGAAGGCCCGATCAAGTCCGATTACCGCCGGTATAACATCGAGGGCGTTACGGCCGGCGATGACTATGCGGCGATGCATCAGGCCTTGACCCGACGCTTCAGCAAGCTGAAGGACGGGGAGGGCAAACTGCCGGATATCCTGTTGGTGGATGGCGGTAAAGGTCAGTTGTCCATGGCTCGCGATGTGCTCGATGAATTGGCCGTGCCTGATTTGATTCTGCTCGGCGTCGCAAAAGGCGCGACGCGCAAGGCCGGTTTCGAAACCCTGTACCTGAACGACGCGGCACATGAGTTCACGTTGCGCGGTGATTCTCCCGCGTTGCACCTGATCCAGCAGATTCGCGACGAAGCCCACCGATTTGCCATCACCGGGCACCGCGCCCGGCGTGGAAAAACCCGTCGGACGTCTACACTGGAGGGCGTCGCCGGCGTCGGACCCACACGTCGGCGGGATTTGTTGAAACATTTTGGTGGATTGCAGGAGCTGTCTCGTGCAAGCATCGAAGAAATTGCCAAAGCCCCCGGGATCAGTAAAAAGCTCGCAGAGTTGATTTATGCAAATCTGCACAGCGAGTAGAATGCCCCCTCACCTCGTAGCCAGTTGTGCCGATGAATATCCCTAATCTGATTACCGTTCTACGCGTTCTGCTCATACCAATCTTCATTTTGCTGTTCTACCTGCCTTACCAATGGAGCTACCTGGCCTCCGCCTCGGTCTTCGCATTCGCTGCCGCCACCGACTGGCTGGACGGGTACCTGGCCCGCCGTCTGGAACAAAGCACACCGTTCGGGGCTTTCCTCGATCCGGTTGCCGACAAGCTGATGGTTGCGGTTGCATTGGTCCTGTTGGTGCAGGAACACGCAAACCTGTGGCTCACGCTGCCTGCTGCCGTGATCATCGGTCGCGAGATTGTCGTCTCGGCGCTGCGTGAATGGATGGCCGAACTGGGTGCTCGTGCCCACGTTGCCGTATCGAGCCTGGGCAAATGGAAAACCGCCGCGCAAATGCTGGCGCTGGTTATCCTGCTGGCCAATCCCAAGGATTTCAGTTTCTGGGTCTTGCTGGGTTATACGTTGCTGATGGTGTCGGCTGGCCTGACTTTGTGGTCGATGGTCCAGTACTTGCGGGCTGCCTGGCCACATCTGAAGACCGACGTTGAAAAGAAATAAAACTTTTTTGAATCAAAGGGTTGACGGGGCTTCTGGAATCTATAGAATGCGCCACACCAAGACGCGGGAATAGCTCAGTTGGTAGAGCACGACCTTGCCAAGGTCGGGGTCGCGAGTTCGAGTCTCGTTTCCCGCTCCAAGTTTGTACGCATTTGATGTTGTGCTACTAGACACCAAATGTTTTGAGGCCGAGTAGCAAAATGGTTATGCAGCGGATTGCAAATCCGCCTACGCCGGTTCGATTCCGACCTCGGCCTCCACTAATAAACGAGCTCCGTAGATCTATGATTTACGGAGCTTTTTTATTTGCAATAGCCTGCAAGATTTTGTCTTGAAAAGGGTATTTGCGAACTTGCTTCACTGGGGCGGGATGTATATATTTCCACCTCTGCTGCACAAGCGTCAGAACTGCCAGATTGTTATTTGACAGAAGCTGGACGCTTCACCGCGCTACCGCCCGAATGGCGAAACTGGTAGACGCATGGGACTTAAAATCCCCCGCTCGTAAGGGCGTGCCGGTTCGATTCCGGCTTCGGGCACCATTTAAAATCAAGGGTTTGCGGGCGAAAGCTAATGCAAACCCTTGTTTGTTTCTGGTCCGCAATTATTGATCTGGTCCGCAATTCACTTCGTTGGAGAGACCTTTTTCCCCTTTCGATTGCGGATGTACTGCTCGGTCATTACGACGGTCGTATGCCCAAGTTGATCTCTGGCCTGCAAAATATCGCCGCTTGACTCCGCCTTATCCGTGCCGGCTTTAGCGCGTAAATCGCGCATCTGGAACTCGGACTTTGCAACCCCGGCTGCTTCTCTGGCCAAGTCAAACCTTCCCCGCAACATCGCCACCGACATTGGTGTGCCATCCTCAGTAACGATCAGCCGCGTTGAGCGGACACTGTGTTCTGACTTTCGGGACATGATTCGATCAATCAAATTCTTTAGCTCCCCAGTGATTTCGATTCGGCGCTTGGCGTTTGTTTTGCCCTGCAATACCCATATCTGACCCTCTCGGACATCGCGCTCATCCATCAATCGAGTGTCGGTCACCCGTTGACCAGTCAAATAGGCAAGGTCCATCGCATCCTGTAGGCCGGCGTCCGCTTTCTCGTACACGCGCTTGAACAGTGCGTCCTCGATGTAGATGTCCCGCCCCGTCTCCTTGTTTCCCTTGATTCCTGCGCAAGGGTTGGCGAGCGCGGTATAGCCGATATCCCGGGCGAAGTTCCAGATTGCACTGAGCAGGGCCTTCTCCCTATTGGCTCGCACCGGCGCGGCCTTGCGCCAGGTCAGGTACTGGCGGACATGCAGGGGCTGGATTGTTTCGAGCGGGGCCGGCGGGTCGTCGAAGAATGACATCAGGTTTTTCAACTCCCTGACGTTGTCCTTTTGCGTTGCTGGTTTCTTTGATGGCACCACGTCTACCAAATACTTCTCGGCCACGTAACGGAAGGTGATCACCTTGGCCACCAGGTCGGTGGCGGTGCGATCACGCTCGAGTTTCGCGTACTCCATGATCGCCAGTCCGTAGTCGCTACCCAGCGCAATTTCTTTGCGGTCCTTCCCGCCTGTATCGTAGTAGTAGAAAACCCGGCCGCTGGCTTTCTTGCGTTCTCGCAGCCGGGCTATGGAGCCGGGTTTACTTGGTCGTCGTCCCATCTCAGATTGCCTTGCGTGATTTCCATACGGTTTTTTCGGGTTCGGATATGCCGACGGCGGTAATGGCCATGACAGTTACGCATGGCCAGCCAGTTTCCTTGATGGTGTGCCTAATACCGTTTTTCTTTAGGTTGTTGATCTGTTTGGCTTTGGTCCCAGCGCCGGTGAGCTCGCAAACCTCTCGGGATGATAAAAATTGAATGCTCATTTATTGCTCCATGCCGCGGGTGGCGGCAGAAGGTGGGTGAGTGGAGGTGGCAGTCGTTTGCTGAAGGCGCCAAGTCGGCGACTGTTGTGCTGATGCTAATCAGCGTCTTGCGGGTCCGGGTGAAACCGGGTGAATCGGTTTTCTGTGGGCATGCGGATGTCCTTCGCCGATGATCGGCTACAGTTGATAGGTCATTGATATGGAGATCGAATATGAAGTGCTTAATCTGTCAGGCTGCCGCCAGGATTGTTCGAGCGCCTGGAGACTGGTTAGAGGTCGAATGCTCAGCTGGTTGTGGACACTTCAGGGTTTCAGCGAATCTTGTTGCGAAGATGAAACTCAAGAACGAATTCTTCGACATCGAACGTACAAGGCGATGGCTTCATATGTCCCGGAATGAGGAGCCAGTGCCATTGATATCGACCTACGATTACAACGTTTCCTTACTGCATCGGGATGCAGAAGAGAGATCTACTAGCCTGCGGAATCGTTCTAGACAGTCGGTAACTTCGGATTAGATAGAGTCTTGTTTCGATCTGGCGAAGTGCATGCTGCACGGCGGTGATGACCGGCTTCATCATCGTTGTGCGCTCATCCTATAGCGGCGCGATAGGTTTGGTTTTCTGTGGGCATAGGGCGATGAAGAGTGGTGAGGGTTCAGCTACAGTTGAAAGGTCATGCACAAGGAGAACGGGAAAATGACATGCTTCATTTGCAGGGCACCTGACATCACCCATCAATCAGTTGGAGACTTCCACGAGAGGGAATGCCCTGCTTGTGGTCGCTATCTGATCAATAAAGCTCTTCTCGCTGATATGGAGAAGAGAAATCAAAAGCTGGATGTTGATCGGACGAGGGTTTGTATCGCGGGCTTCTTGCAGGCTGGTCTACAGGCGGTCATCTCAAGGGCTGAGGTCGCAGCTCATCAATTGATTGCGGTCTAGCGCTATGTCTACCTCGGTCAGCCTCGCCGGCTGGCGGGATTCGTCGAAGTGGGGTATTTGTGTTCGGCCCGGCATGGAGCCGGATTGGACATGGAGCATTTGATGGCTGTTTTGTGTAGAGAAAATCATCTCGAAAACTTTGAAGGTAACTTGTCGGACGTGGTCCGATTGATTGAAATTCATCGGCTGTTGGCTGGGGATAGGCAGGGGCGTAGGTATGGACTTGAGTGCTTGAACAAGTCCGCTATCGTTTTGATCCTCGCTACTTGGGAGGCCTTTATTGAGGATTTGGCTCAGGATGCCTTTGAGTGCATGCTTGCAAACGCTGCCGATCACAACGTATTTCCGAGACAGGTGCAGGATTTGGTTTGGAAGGAGCTAAAATCGAGCCACACGACCGATGCAATGACGATGATAGGGGCCGGGTGGAAAACTGCATTCGCAAACCACAAACAAAAAGTTTTGGATAAGCATATCGTCCGTAGCAGTTTCAATACTCCTAGCGGCGAGAAGATTGACATCCTGTTTGCTGAGTTGGTCGGATTGAATTCAATGACCAGCCATTGGAAGTGGCGCGGTATGCGAAACACAACCGCGGTTAACAAAGTAATTTCGCTGATTGATCTTCGCGGGGCGATCGCCCATCGCGCGGTTGCTGATGATGCAGTAGTGAAACAAAAGGTACTCGAGTACTCGAAGCTTATTGTTCGCTTGGCATGGCGAACTCGTAATGCTGTCAGGGAGTATTTGTCCACAACGCTTGGATTCGATACATGCGAAGAGTTCACCCAGGAGCGAGTTGATGTATTACTCAGGCAACTTGACCTACTTGCAGCGGAAGCGGTTCAAGCACCAGGCCTGATCGCCCCTGAAGGTGAGGATGCTGGCGAAGCCGCGTAGTAAGGGATCGATAATGCTCCGTTGCAAGGCGAGGATGGGTCAGGCCGGTTTTCCGGCCGAAGCACTTACTTCGGATCGAAAGCACCCAAAGACAACGCCGCGGTCGGAGCAGTAGCCTCCACCCTCAGCCCAGAACATCAGGCCATCGCCAGTGTTGCTGCGACTGTCTTGCAGGTAGATCTGGTCGTCCATGGTCTATCTCCAGTCAGGTGCCGCCCTCCGTGACCGGTGGTGGCAATTTGGTTTGAGTTCGGGTATTACAGGAGGCTAAGCGGAGTGCTGCAGGTGCAGAACAGTCACTGATAACACTAGTCGGGCCAATTCATGGATAAGAATTACTTTCAAACCTATTTTGATCTAAGAGATATTCCAGCGTATGGCTGCCCTGTTTGTAATAAAGGTATGCTTGTGAAAGAGAGTCACTTGGCGGACTCTACAGCCGCAACTAAACGCGCTACGGATCAAGGTTGTAGAGAAGGGTGGTGGGAGCCTGAATACGAAGAAAGCATTTTCAGGGTTGACTTTAAATGCTCGCACTGCGATGAGTTGGTTTTTGCTATCGGGGATGGTTTTATTGAGCAAGAACATGATGTTGATGGAAATGGCAATTGGGAACGATATTGGGTTAATTACTATAGGCCAAAACATTTTTGGCCTTCTCTAAAGTTTATAGATTGCCCGCTCGCCACTCCTTCTGAGGTTAAGAGGCATATCGAAGCCTCGTCCGCGCTATATTATTCTCATCCAGCCGCTTCTTGTAATAGCATGAGGATGGCAGCTGAAGAAGTCCTAAATGCTCTTGGGGTCGAGCGATCAACTAAAGAAAACTATATTAGCCTTGGGAATCGAATAAAACTTCTTCCTGAAGAGTCGAGCGAATATGCGTTACTTGATGCAATTCGATGGCTTGGTAATGACGGTAGCCATAGTGATTCCATAATAAATCACACTGATGTTGAAAGTGCTTTTTCTATTATGGAGCTACTAGTTGATGAGCTATATAGTGATCGGAAACACAAAGTCAAAGAGATGGCGGCTCGCATTCGAGAGCATAGGGGACCGGTAAGGCGTTAAGCTAGACCGGGCGAGGACATATCACTTCGTCTCCCGGGTCGCGCTTCAGCTCGGCCAAGCTTTGATTTCGGAATTCCCGCGCCACATTTTCGCTAATCACGATTTCGTGGCGCATTTTAAGCGCATGCCGCGTGCCTTCTAAACCGAGCGAGTGCACGTAGCGCAGGCAACCCTCAATCACCGAGGCTTGCTCGGTGTCTTCGGTCCAGGCCATGATCTCCTGAATAATGTTGCGGGTGCCGAGCCGACAGCGATGCCGCAGTTCCTTCTCGTCGTATTCGATCCGCTTCAGCGCGGCCTTCGCCGATCGCTCTTGTCCACTCTTGGCCATGGCCTGCCTCTTCAATTCCGTGGGCCGGTAAATCCAGCCATGTCTGTCGTCGGCGCTGATGCATCCGGTTGCTGATTCGTCTCATGCTGCCTTCTGCTGGTTCCAGACACCCACGGCGTCGAATACCCGGGCGGCCTGTTCTTCAGTCAGCGAGATTTCGGCGGGAATGGCTATCCAGCCTGAAGCGACTCGATGGTTCGGATTGCTCTCGGCGACCAGGATCTTATAGGCCTCCTCGATCACGTCTTCGAGGTGGGCGGCCAGATAGTTGCCTTGAGGCGCGACTTCCACCGATTTCGTGTAGCGGTGGCCGCGCTGATCACGACACTGGACGCTGACATAGATCGTCCAGCGGTGGGCAATGTCGCAGACAGCTTCGGCCATGCGCAGTCCTGGCGGGATGCTCTTGCAGTTCTTTCTGTTGATCATCCCTTGGCGTCCGCTGGGGTCGATGTGGACCACGGCAACGTGATTGGCGTTGAGCAGTGCCCGGCTCGCTCGCTCTATCCGGGTACGCATGTTGTTGGGCTTTCGCTTTTTCATAGAGTCACTGCAACTTGGCGATTGACCTTTGCTTCAAACTGCATGGCAAGGTCGTGAGCTGCCTTGTAGTCGTTACGGAAGGCGCGAGTCTTGCCGGTGGTGAGGTCTTTAATCTGATACATGCCGAAGCTTCCGCCGGCGACTTGGTAGCGCACCGGTTTGGATGGGGCTCGTCGATCAATACGACTGTAGAAGCCGGAGCGGGCGGCCTTTGTTCGTTGCAGCAGTTCACCGACTTCATCGATGCGCTCTTGAAATGATGGATGCATGGTTGATCCCTCGGAGTAGGTTAGGTGTATTCATCAGCACTCCGACCACCCGCTGGTCGCCATTGGGCAGGGAAGGGGGCTGATTGATAAACTGCTGGCGTAAAAAAGCCCGATCGGAACCGGGCCACTGTTTGCGTCACAAAGACCTGCTTAAGCGATCGCAGGTGTTGCCATCGCGGACTTCGACAAACCCGCCTGAATGCGCTGCGTGATTTCTTCTCGATGCACCTGGACATCCTTGGGTGCGCTAGTTCCGATACGTACCTGTTTGCCGCTAACACCCAGCACTGTGATCGTGATGTTGTTGCCTATGTTGATGCTTTCGCCTTCTTTGCGAGTCAAAATCAGCATTGTCCATTTCCTTGCGTGAGTGGGTTTCCCAATGCCGCCTTGCAAAAAGCGGCATCAGTGAAACATCACTGCATTACGCGGATTTCATTACGAGGGAACCACGCACCGTCGAGCTTCACCATGCAGCCAACGAAGGCGGCGTAGCGAGTCTCTCGATCGGTCTGGAAGCCGTAGTAAGAGCAAGTGGCCCGTGAGGCAAGACCACTCAGCAACATGCAGCCCACGATCAGTGTGAGCAGGATCAGCAGAACCTTTGTCGCGTACTTCACGCCTCGATACCGTAGTCAGCCAAGCGTAGACCGAAGTGCATGCCTATTTCCTTCAACACCACCAACTCTGCTGGCTCGATCTGGCCGTCAGCCTGGGCAACGGCAAGAATGTTGACGAAGGCTTCCTCCGCGTCGGCCGGAAAGTTTTTGATGTCGGCCAGTTCCCGCTTAATCGCCAATCGCCCTACTTGAAAGTTGGCGTTCAACTGGCCTGTAAAACGATTGATGGTTTCGGTGATCTCGCTGCCGAAGTGCGTCAAATTCGGGTTGGAGCGAATCAACTCATCCAGCTTGGAAACCTCGCTGGCTTCAATCTCACCATCAGCCGCAGCGACCAATAGGCCGCCACCGACAATGGCCTGCATCAAGTCGCGGTTAACGACCTTCTTCATTTCGGCCTGGGCGTTGCCGACTTGTTTTCCGAAGAGTTTTTTCATTCCAAACATGGTGTTTCCTCATACAGGGGAGGGGATTTCCCACATGGCCCTATTGCCAAGGCTATGAAGTGAAATCTGATTGGGCTGTCAGCGGGACTCAGATACGGCGCACTTAGGTGGGAGTCGCCCACGCCTGGTGCGTTAGTCTTTTTGCAGCTGACAGCTTTGAGTCGTTTGGGTTGTTAAAGAGCGGCGGGAGATCCCGCGTCGCCGATCTGTTTCGTGGCAACGACTTAAATATCTCCTGGGGAGCTATTTAAGTCAACTCCATAGGAGATAAATATTCCGATAACCATAAAAAAACCCGCATTGCGCGAGTTTTTATGGCAATCAAATATTGGCTGGCAGGCTCCAGGAGACACGGATGGCGTCGTCTTCTTCTGGGCTCAACGTTACGTTTTCGGTATCGGCTATGTCCTCAAGGAGTCGCTTCCAATCTCGTGGGCATTCATCTGAGGTTTTACGAATGACGGCTGTCTTTCGTTTCTGGGCGGTTGGGGCGCAAATAATTTTTTGGATGCGGAGACCGAGACGCTCAAATGAGTCCGGCAATGTTGGTTTGTTCTGTGGCTTTGCCATAGCACTGCTCCATTTGTGTATGGATCTACACTGAGCGGTTTGCCTTGTTAGCGCTAAATATTAATGATTAAAAACAATTATTTAACAGAGAAAAGCCCGCAATCTGCGGGCATCAGGAGGGAGGTGTTAAGGGGGATTAAAGACAAATCGAAGGGCTCAAATTTAGATTCTGCCCAGCACCTTGCTGGGGGCAAGGATTGCCCCTACATAATGAATATTCTCGATATCAGACCGAGCGATCGTCAGTCGTTCACCGTATGCCGTGTTTATCGACATGAGGCTGACGTCTTCATCGGTTTCGAAGAGAAGTTCTTTGACCATGCTTTGCCCGTCAACGGTGGTGACCATCACATACTCACCCGGAACTAGGCGGTGATTGGGTTCGCAGACAGCGACCCACCCGCTACGGATCGCTGGTGCCATAGAGTCACCCTTGAGCCGGAGTGCATAGGCGTCCTCATCTCTGGAGTAGGTCTCAACCCAGCCAGCAGCCTGGTCAAGACTTGTCCAGTAGCCTTCGTGACCGAGTTGCGCTGTTCCAACAATATCGATTCGACGAGGAGCGCTGGTAATTGGCGGGCCTGGCTCAACGTTTGACTGCAACGGTTTGACTAGTGGAGCAGCATTGGCAGCAATCGCTAAATCAGAGATTTCTTTTGCGATCCGGGGACTAAACCGCTCTACGGGTATGCCAAGCATTTTAGCTATCTCAGCTGCCATTTCCTTGTTGAGCGCACGGTTACCATTCAAGTGACTGCTCAGCGTGCCTTGGCTCATGCCAACAGAGAGCGCGATCTCTTCTTGAGTCAGCTTCTCGCCTTTAGGGGCGCGCGCATTGTAGGAAGCCAGCTCCGCTTTTAATGCGGCGCACTCCGTCTTTTCCCATTCAAGTAATGGTCGTCTGTCATTTTTCATTTCCGAAGAGTATTCCCGGTGGAGATACATTGCTATCTCCTTTGGAGTTGATTAAAAAAGCTCCATGGGAGATATTATCGCCTCAGATACACCACCGGAGATCGGACAGTGCGTCAAATCACCCTCAGCCAATTTGCTACCGAGAAGGGGCAGACCAAGGCCGGAAATTTGTTAGGCATGACCCAAAGTTCAGTAAACAAAGCTCTGCAGGCAGGGCGTGACGTTTTTGTTACGGAGCACGCAGATGGCTCTTTCACAGCGGAGGAACTTAGACCGTTCCCGGTTCAAAGCGCGAAAAGGTCGCGTCGCCGGATGTTGCCCACCCAATGAGCCAACTTTGAGCGCAACGGCGCCGAGAGAAAACTAGACGATGAAATCGCCAGTGCTAGACACCCGTCGCAAAGCCGTCATTGCCTCTGCCAATGCATTCCCTGGCGGACTTGCATACGCCTCTGACTTTCTTGGCGAAGAGAATCTCAAGCGCTTCAAAAACCGGATTTACGAGTCGGCAGGCGTCAAGCCTCTCACCGACGATGAGGTCTGCACGCTTGAGACTGAAACCAAAACCACCTTCTTGCCGGACTACATCTGCGCGATGTACGGCGGCGTATTTGTTCGTCTGCCTGAGGTTGGCGATCTGGACAACGTCGACATGCACCAGCGCTCGTTACGTACTTCTGTGAAGCGCGGTCGGGTTGACCAGTTTCTTGCCCTGGCGCTGGAGGACGGCGAAATCACGGCAGCGGAAGCCGCAGAGATTCTGGCTTTGCACGCGAAGCACTTGGCTGCCCGGCATGAAGAGGTGACCGCACTGATTGAGTTGCACAAATCGAAACGCCCAGCCCGACCGCCAAGCGGGAAGGGCTGATATGCAGTTCACGATCACGATCAACCAGGTGAAAGCACTGGAGTGGGGGTTGAACTCCCAGCAGGCGCTGCTGTTTTCGTTTGTCTACGAGTGCCCTAGCTGGGCAAGGCCAATCAAGACCGATAACGGGATTTTCTTTGCCTTGAGCAAGGCAAAGATCGTGGAGGAATTGCCCTTGCTCACCGACAAACCAGATACAGCGTACCGACTTCTCAAAGGGCTCGAGACTGCCGGGCTGATCGAGCTATCGCACACTTCCAACATCAGTTTGTTTCGTTTGACCGAAAAGGCCAAAGAGTGGAATCGCAAGTTGGACGGGTCGGAAAAATATCCGACCTCTGAGACGTGTGAGGGTCGGAAAAAAATCCGATCTACCTCGGAAAAATCTCCGAGTAAGGTCGGAAAAATATCCGAACAGGGTCGGAAAAAAATCCGAGGAGGGTCGGAAAAATTTCCGACAAATCAGGGTACCAGTAATCAGGGTACCAATCAGGTAACCAGTAATCAGGAGAAGCAGGGCGCTGGCGCGCCATGCAAATCGTCAAAATTCGACCCGCTGACCGCCAAACCGGAAAACGTCAGCGTCGAGGTTTGGGGCGATTGGTGCCAGCACCGCAAGGAAGTCCACAAACCCCTTACCGCCAAGAGCTGCGAACAACAGGCCAAGGCCTTGGCGAACCATCCAGCCCCCGATTCCGTTCTGGCCCTGTCGATCAGCAACGGATGGACGGGGATCTTCCCCGACAAAGCAGTCATCCCCTCACCACTTCCGACCAGTCGCCATTCCGGCTTTGACACTCGCGATTACAAGGCCGGTACCAAGGAGAACGCCAATGGCACCTTCCGTCTCTAACTTCGGCGCTCACATGGACCGCAAATTCGGCGTCATCGGCCGTCAGCCAGCGAGCTGCTTCGATCATGGCGAATATTCGGCGGTCATCCTCAAGGGTGGCAACCTGTCTGGGTGTCCCATCTGCGCGAGCAACAAGCGCGACATGCAAGAGCTCGAGCGCAAGCGCTGTCAGTTTCGGATAGTTCAGCAATCAAGCGCCCGGATTCCGAAGCGCTTCGCGGAAAAGACATTCACCGATTTCGTCGTGTCGAATCCGGCCCAGCAGATTGCCCTGGATGCGTGCACCGACTACGTCGACAACTTTTCGAAGCATCGCCGGGAAGGTCGCTGCATGTTGCTGTTGGGGAAGGTCGGCACCGGTAAGACCCACCTGGCCATTGCCTCGGCCAACCACCTGATCAACGAATGCATGGTCAAGGCGATTTACCGCACGGTGGGCACGCTCATCGGCGAGATCCGGGCGACGTTCAATGATCGCTCAGGCGAGTCCGAGGCGCACATCTTGCGTGAAGTGATCGGCGCGGACCTGCTGGTGCTCGATGAAGTCGGCGCGACCAAGCAGAGCGAGTTCGAGCTGGCCACCCTGTTCAGCATCATCAACGGTCGTTACGAGCAATGCCGTCCGACGATCATCGTCAGCAACCTGTCTCCCGCCGAACTGAACGACGCCATTGGTGCGCGCTGTGTCGATCGCATCCGCGAGAACGGCTGCATTGGCGTGCCATTCGAGTGGGAATCTCAACGCGGTAAGGAGGGCTTCTGATGAACGCCGCCAAGCAGCAAAGCGTGCTCGCCGGGCAATCGTCGCTCGCCCGCAAAGTGTTCCGGGTCGTGCCAATCCAGGAGCGCTGGAGTGCCCACGATATTTTTAATTCGTTGGTCGCTGCCGAAGCCACGGGTGCCCAGTTCCCGGCCGTCCGTCGAGGCTTGGGCGAATTGAAGGAGGCCGGTCTCATTCGCGAACCCGTTAACGGTCACTTCCAGCGTACCGCCATCACCATCAAGCCCCTGAGAGAGCAGAACATGTCGAAAGAAACCACGTCGCCCGTCGTTGTCATCAAGAACCCTAAGATCAGTGCTCTGGATACATTGGCGGTGCTGTCTGGCGAGGTCATCAGCTTTTCCGAGGAAGTCGCCCAACGCTTGAAAAAACTGGCGACCCGCATCGAAGAGGTGGCTCTTTCCGTTGAAACGGAGCGCGAAGCCAGCGCCGAGGCGCTCGATAAGTTCAAGCAATTGCAATCTCTACTGAAGGACTTCTAAGTGCACAAGTGCTTTGGGAACAACGTTCTGTTGCCTGATCGCCGCTTGGCTGTTCCGGACCCCGCTAACTATCGGTTTGCCGTGTTCTGCTGCTCGTTCAAGATCGACCTGGGCAGCCCCCCTGATCACGCATTGGCGCTGTTCGTGGATCAGGCAATGGCTGAGCGCTACGGCGCTTGGATGTGGCCAACCACGTTCCAAGTTGTTGACCTTGAAAATCCTACCGGTGCCCGAGCATGACGGCCTTGGTCAAAACCCTGACGGTCAAACTGTCGGATGCTGAGATCGAACGCAACGCCAAGAAGCTGCATGTCCGTGATCTGCGTGATGCTAGCCACCCGGCGTTGCACTTTCGTTTCGCGAAAAACCGCGCTCGCGGGTCCTGGTATTTGCTCAACAAACGCGCCTGGCATCGCATTGGTGGTTTTCCGGATCTGAGCACCAAGCAGGTGGTTGCCGCACTTCCGACTGTTCGCCTGCGAGTTGCCGCCGAAGAAGGCTCGACCCTGTCCAAGTGGGTCACTACCGGAGAGCTGATCGGATGGTTTGCCGAGCGGATGGCGCGTGATCGCAACCTGTCCAGTAAGCGCAAGAAGACCGGCGCTTCGATGATCAAGTGCCACCTGATACCGCGCCTCGGCGAACTGCCATTGACCGCCCTCGACAAGGCGACCCTCGACAGCCAGCTCATGTGGCCTCTGCAGGAAAGCATATCCATCGACTACGTGCGTTCGGTGTTCCAGCTGCTGGCCCTGGCTTTCCGTCAGGCGTTCAAGTTGGGCCTGATTTCGTCCAACCCAATGGCGAGCATCAAGTTCAACGACTTCTCCAAAGCCAAGGTCGGGATCAAGCCTTCTCGATTGCGTGGTACCCAACTCCAAGACCTGATGAGTCGCTTGCTCGGCGCAATGGCGAACAACCCTGCGGACTGCCTGTTGGCTGTGATGATGCTCTGCCATGGCACCCGCATCGGCGAAACCCGGCAGGCACGCTGGTCGCACATCAGTCTGGCTGAGCGTGAGTGGTTCATTCCGGCCGAACACACCAAGACCGGCGTCGAGCATCACCTGCCGTTGACCGACCAGGTGCGCAAGGTGCTTATCAGCTATCGCGAGATCCAGCGGGCCAAAGGGTATGACGGTCAGTTCCTGTTCCCGTCCCGTAACGGGAAGGCGCTCAGTGAAGGGCAGGCGAGTGCCGTGTTCGTGCGGCTGGGGCAGGGCGAGTGGACCAGTCACGACCTGCGCAAGTTGGCGCGTACCGGCTGGGCCGACCTCGGAATTGACCACCTGATCGGTGAACTGCTGATCAACCACGCGATGGGCCACAACGTGAAGGTGTACATCCAGTCGGACGTGATGGGGCGCAAGCGGGATGCTTTGGAGCAGTGGCACGCGCATCTAGATACGAAGGGTTTTGACCAGATTCATATGTTGACCGGCGTTAGATTCGGAGATTCCGGTAATGCGCTGGAAGCCGCAGAATATAAGGCCTGCGAGGCCATTCAAGAATCAACCATAGGCGAGGATTCAAAACATGAAAAAAGCCCAGGACCACGGTTTTCGTAAGGCCCAGATCGACCTGGAGCATTGCTCGATCTGCAAGGGAAAAGCCGTGGTGCAGGGTGTTTTTTATGAGCTGGTTTGCAGTGATTGCAACGGCTCAGGTTGGGTAATGGCGGGGAGTCGGCTGGTGCTTTCTACAGACGAGTTAGTGACACAGCTCAGCCTTAGATTGCAGCAGGCTCAGCGTGAAATTGAAGTATTGCAGCGAAGCCCGTCTGCATCTGCCCCGGCCGAGTACTACCAACAGAACAACCGTCGCGGTGCCGGCGGATCGAATTACACAGGGGATTGAAAGCATGATGATTCGTAAGCCGGCAGGTCGACCATTGGGAGATACCGAGTACTTATTGGAACAGTGGGGATTGTGGCGAATGGATGGTGCTGGGATTCCCCATTACACCTCACCGACCTTTGCCTTGATGCGCCAGGCGATGCCGCAAGTGTCGCCTAGTCAAAATTATTGCATCACTGACGACTGGGCAATGGCCATCGATAATGCAGTGGCCAGACTCGCGCACCGTGATCAACAAATGGGCGATATTATTTGGCTGTACTACGGCGCTCAATGGCCCATGGTCCGCGTTGGCAAACATTACGGCATCAGCGAAGGGAAAACGCGGGAATTGGCGAGAGCAGGAGCGGCATGGATCGATTGCGCTGTCGATGCAATACGTCAAGCCGCTTAATCAACCCGACCACCTGTTTGCAACGAATTTGACCGAGAAGCATCGTTCCTATCCGTCAAAAACGACTCTAAAGCAGCCCGTCGTGAAGGGCTGCCGTAGAGAGCTGTAACTCAGAGCCTGGTGACGGGTGCCCAAAAGCTAAGACCCATATCGGAGATATTCAAAAGCTAATCGCGCTGTGCCATTATGCTGCCATTCGTCAGGGCTCGAGCAATTAGGATGCTATGAATATTATAGAAAGTGTCGTTATCAGAGGTTTTTGGGGAAGTCATGAAATTTCGTTCAAGACAAATGATGACCTTAACTTTATTATAGGTCCAAACGGCTCCGGAAAATCTACCACTCTAAAAATTATTGCGGGCGTGTTGCGCGCCGATAAAGAGTATCTTTCTGAATTAGAATTTGAATATGTTCGTGTAAATCTGAAGGATCCAAAATCCAAGCGCAAACCTTACATAGAAGTTACAAAGAACTTAAGTGTCCCGTTTTTTCATTGTGATTATAAAATTATACAGTCCTCTACCGAAAAGCCTTATGCGTATGTACTAAGTGAAGTTGATGGTTATGATAGTGCGCATAAGAACACATTTTTCTTGCGGGCGCATTTGGCAGGTAACACGAATGCAGGGAGGACACTAGTTACGCACTTGGGTGAAATGGTCTCTTTGACTTGGCTCTCAGTGCATCGGGCGGCCAATTTAAAGTTTGAAAGTTCGATAGATCCTCTGGATCTAAGGCTTGAAGATTTTTCCAATAGGCTAGTTAGGTATTTGTCTTCCCTGAGCAAAAAAGTCAATACTCTCTATGAGAAATTTCAAGAGCAGGTGTTTTTGTCTCTTTTAATCAAGGAAGGAGATAGGCTGGCCCATCTGCCCGATGTAGAAAAAGTAAGAAGCGAGAAACAAGCGTTACTGCAAATATTTTCAGAGTTCAAGGTAGATAAAAAAAATTATCAGCGAAAAGTAGAAGATCATTTTGGAACGCTAGATACTGTTCGGGGGAAAATGACAGGGACTGAAGAGCTTAAGCCTAGTGAAATTATGGCGCTATTTTCGTTGCATCGAATTGAGAGTACTGTCGATTTCTGGGAAGGAATTACTGCTGATAAGAAAAAGCTTTTGGCATCTCGAGATTTGTTTGTATCAATATTGAATGATCTTTTGCTGAAAAAAACCATCTTCCTAAATGAGCGAAACGAGATTTCAATAAAAACCGAATCGGGTAAGCATTTGAAGCCTACTCAATTGTCATCCGGCGAAAAACAAATAATCGTTATTCTTGGTGAAGCACTGTTGCAAGAAGGTGATACTTTTATATACATGGCCGACGAGCCAGAAATTTCTTTGCATGTGGCATGGCAGGAGTCACTTGCTAAGAATATAAAGAGTTTAAATCCTGCAGCCCAAGTCGTGTTTGCTACTCATTCACCAGATGTTGTCGGCCCTGATCAGAGCTGCTTAATTCACATGGATCGCTGCATAAAATGACTTTTACAAGAACTAATTCAGGCAGGTCAAATCTTGCTGCGTTTTTGGGTGTCAAATATGTGGTGTACTCAGAGGGCGGAGAATTTGATAAGGCTTTGGGGCGAAGTCGAACATCGATAGATGCTATTTTTTGGAAAGGGGTGTTTTCAAGGTTTTTTCCAGGTCTGAATTGCACATTTCGACCGATGGGATCTAAGGTTAATTTAATTCCCTTCGCTCAGGATGTAGAAGCATCGAAAATATCAAATTCAATCGTTGTGATGGATAGAGATCATGATCATCATAGAAATTGCTTAATCAAACATCCCTGTGTTTTATATACTTATGGTTATAGTTGGGAGAACGATGCATGGAGAGCAGAGTCAATAATATCTAAGCTTGAAAGAATTTCAGTGGAGGGCGTTTCTCCAGAAGTTGCTGATGATATTCGCAATAAATGTCGAAATTTTTTCTCTGATTTTAACAGGCTTGTATTTGTTGATGTTCTTTGTTCCCTTGCTAGAGTTCAGGGCGTTCATCGTGAAAAATTCTGGGCGATCGTTGATTCGCGAAACCCTCATCGATTAAGAGTGAAAAGGGACGCCTTTAAGGCATTGATATCCGGAATCAAAGCAAATAGGGTTAATCCATTCAGATACATAGGAGATGAGCGAGTCATCCCTGAAAGGGATTGTTATGGAAAGCTTTTGTCAATGTTTATTTATAATATTTTCACTGACTGCTTTAAGGATGTGACCGGCCAAAAAAATCTTTCTAGGGAAATGGCTGATGTTATGGTTGCTGAGCATTTTCAGTACGCTGATCTAAGTGCGGATCCTGATATATATAATTACTATTCCGCAGTTGTGGATTCTTTATCGGCTAGTCTGCAATGAGGCTAGGTGTTGCTCGTAGCTGCTCCGCTTGTAGGTGCTAAAAGTTAATTTTCAAGCTCATGAGATAGTGAGTTTAGTATCCACTATCGGACAGAAGAGACCTCGCTCGCATCGACCCAAAGCTATCTCGATCGAGCATCTACCTCCGGGCCGATTGGTGTTTTTCGCGCGGGACTGAGTGTATAGCCCTTGCCCTACGTGGTTGGAGTTTGATGAGCAAATTTCACGCCTCAGTTGGTCCGCGCGAATGCAAAACGTGAGATAAGTCGGGTGCAATTTCGTATTTACTACGAAAAAAGCCTTTTCCGCGCGGAATAGTTCTGCTTTTATAGCAGCGTGTGTTGCTGTGAACGCAGCGAAACGCCTTCCAAGAACCCGACCATTGAGTCGGTTTTTTTTGTGCCCATTTATGAGCCCTGCCAGCGAGCAGGGCTTTTTCGTTTTTGGTTCCGCCACGCCCTTCGCTCCGAGCTGGGAAGTGCTGCTGGATCCAATCTATTGAGCTTCCCGAACAGGGGAGAGACCCGGATGACCAACATGCCCGATAAACCAGATACATGGTTGCTTGTTCTCGCGTGGCTGGGTCAGCACGCGCCGACGATCTACGCCGGAGCGTTGTCATTCGTCGTCGGTGCCTTGCGGATCATTTACGGCGGCGGCACACGACGACAGGCGCTGCTTGAGGCTTCGCTGTGCACGCTGATCACCATTGGCTTGATTCCGTTACTGGAGTACTTCGGCTTACCGCAGAACTTCGCCACGGCTGCGGGTGTGTTCATCGGATTTCTTGGTGTGAAGAAGATCGCCGATCTGGCTGATCGGTTCGCAGACTTCAAGTTTCCCAAATCGGATTCGGCGCCGTGAAGCGCTGTCCTTGGGTGCTGCCTCTTGTGCTCCTGCTGGCCTACGCCGTCACGGGCCACATCCACTGTGGTGATTCGCCTGCATGTCAGCCGTTCGCCGCTCAATCATTCAATCGAGAGATTTAGAGAATGGCCTACACCCAATACGAAACGGTCGTCGCCAACACTCCCGAGGAGTTGACGGCCAAGCTGGCACAGGCCATTGCCGAAGGCTGGCAGCCATACGGAAGCCCTGTTTCCATCACCGAAGGCTTTCAAGTGCTTCAGGCTGTGGTGAAGGGATCGAGCAATGTCGGTGGAGCACCAGGCGACATAACCTCGGACAGCATCACGGACGCCACGGATGTCGGTAAAGCCGTGTTGGTGAGTGTCGACGCCGCCGCTGCTCGTGCCGTTACAGGCAGTGGGACTTCGGACTTCTCGGGCAGCTACAACGACCTGAGTGACAAACCAGCTATTCCAGCCGAGGGCGATGCCGCGATGCTGGAAGCCGGTATAGACCTCGTCGCGCATACCTGGTCGGCCAAACTGATTCATGACGAGATTGCCCGCCAGATTGCAGCGCTACCGGCATGAGCATCACATCCACAATCTCGACTGCCTCCGTTTCAAACGCGATCTTCAATCTGCTCAGGATCAGGGTTTCCAAACCCACCGGGGACCCTGGCAACTTCCAAGGAACACGGGGCATAAGACTCGCGCAAACGCGTTAGCGGCACCCGGCCAAAGTTAGTTAACTGGTTAACTCGCCGGGTTAACCGGGTTGAAAGCCTTATGGGCTGCGGCTTACAGGGCGGTTAACTAAGGAGTTAACCTGGTTAACTCAGCCAACTGTCGAGTCGGCTGAAAGTCAGGCGGGCCGTGCCTTTCAGCTTGGTTAACTAAGGCAGTTAACCAAGAGTTAACTAAGCAAATGACTGAAAGGCTATGGAATTGGCTGAAAGCCAGACGGGCCGTGGTCTTGAGGTGGTTAACCTAGGAGTTAACCGACTATTTTACTCGGTTAACTCTCGGCCCAGCCGGGTTAACCGTAAGGCATGGACATGACAGCACTCACCAAAGCGGAGTTCGCGGCTCGCCAAGGCTGGTCGAAACCCTATGTGTCGAAGTTGGCCAAGAGCGGTCGTCTGGTTCTGTTGGCGGACGGCATGGTGGATGTCGAGGCCACGGACCGATTGCTGTTCAGCACCGCGGATCCGAGCAAAGCCAATGTGGCGGCGCGACATGAGCGCGAACGGATTCAGCGCAGGCCGGAAGGCAATACCCCGGCACCTAAGATTGAATACGAGCCTTCAGCCGTTCTTTCGCACCAGGCGCCATTGTCCATCGAAGGCATTCCGGACTTTCAGGAGTCTCGAGCCTATCGCGAGTTTTATGAGTCACGCCTGACCGAGAGCGAGTTTCACAAGAATCGCGGCGCCCACGTCGAGTTGGAGGCCGTTAAAACGGCGGCATACACGACCGGGCGGATGTTACGGGATCTGTTGCTGGGTATGCCGCCACAGTTGGCCCCCGAATTGGCCGCCATGAGTGATCACTGGCAAATCGAGAAGCACCTCACTGCCTCATTGCGCCGGGTGTTGGACGATGCCGAACGGATGTCCTCGACAGATCTCATCCATTCTTTGACTGCAGCGAGCTAATCCATGTCAGCGGAAATGCCCGACGGTGCAGCGGTGTACCGGGAGGCTTATTTCCGCGGGCTGCGGCCAGAGCCGGATGTTTGGATCGATCAGTGGGCTGACGAGTTCATGCGCATTCCGCGGGATGCTGGGGCTGCCGAGCCAGGACAGTACCGCACTGCACGGACACCATATGCCCGCGAGCCCATGCGCTGCCTGTCGCCGGCACATCCGTGCAAGCGCGTGGTGACCATGGTGGCCTCGCAGTTGATGAAAACCCAGATTGCCTTGAACTGGATTGGTGGCCTGATCCATATGGCGCCGTCCAACATTCTCACGCTGTTGCCGAGTCTTGGGTTGGCCAAACGAGTCTCGTCGCGCATTGGCAAGACCATCAAGGCCACCCCGGTGCTGCGTGAACGAGTGGCGGCGAACCGTTCGCGAGATGCGCGCAACACCATGGACACCAAAGAGTTCGAAGGTGGTTCGCTGTATGTCACCACCGCCGGTTCGGCAGCGAACCTGTCGGAGTTGTCGGCCCGGTACATCTACGGCGATGAGGTGGATCGCTGGGTGGTGGACGTGGGCGAGGAGGGCGATCCGATTGAACTGGCTGAAACTCGGGGCAGTACGTTTGGCCGTAACGCCAAGTTCTACTTTTCCAGTTCGCCGACGATCCGAGGCGCCTCGCGCATTGCCGATCTGTTCGAGACTAGCGACCAGCGTTTTTACTACGTGCCGTGCCCGAATTGCAGGCACATGCAAGTCCTGGAGTGGGAACGCCTGCATTACTCGACGGATTGCCAATTGGCACACTACGAGTGCGCCGGGCCGAACTGTGATGTGCTGATCGAGGAACACCATAAGGGTGAAATGTTGGCCAAGGGCGAGTGGCGGGCCCATGCCCAGGGCGATGGTGAAACCGTCGGCTTCAATCTCAATGCGTTGTACTCGCCGCCCGGCTGGACCGGTTGGGCCGCGCTGGCCAAGCAGTTTGAGAAGGCCAAAACCGCCATGTCCCGCGGCGATCTGGAGCCGATGCAGGTGTTCTACAACACCCGTCTGGCCAAGGTCTGGGACAGCGCCCAAGAGCAGACCAAAGCCGATGTGCTGATGGCTCGGGCCCGCCTGGAAACCTATGGTTTGGGGTCGATGCCATTCGCCGTGCTGATGCTCACAGCCGCGGTTGATGTCCAGGCCAACCGGCTGGAGTTCATGGTGGTGGGTTGGGGGGCCGGCATGGAGCGCTGGATCATCGACTATCAGGTGATCTGGGGCGATCCCTCCGACGAACGCACCTGGTCAGTGCTCGATGACAAACTCAAGGCGCGTTATCCGCATCCGTGTGGTGCGGAATTAACGATTCGCGCGGCTGGCATCGACTCCGGTGGCAACCACACCGACGAGGTGTACCAGTTCTGCCGGCTACGGCGCTGGCGCAACATCTTCGCGGTCAAGGGCGCGAGCAAGTCGGGTCGGCCGGTGATTGCGCAGCGGCCATCGATGATGGATGTCACGTGGAAAGGCCTGACCGAGCGCAAAGGTGTCGAGCTATGGTTCATCGGTACCGATACGGCCAAGGACTGGATTTACAACCGCTATCCGGTGGAGGACGGTCCCGGCGCGCTGCACTTTGCCAACGACCTGCCGGATGATTTCTTCGCCCAGTGCGTCGCCGAGCGCAAGGTGACTCGGTACATCAAAGGCTACAAAAAAATCGAATGGGTCAAGGGCAAGGCGGAGCGCAACGAAGCCCTCGACTTGATGGTGTACAGCCTGGCGATGGCGCATTACCTGGGCCTGAATCGCTACAAGGAACACGACTGGGAACGGGTGAGAAGCGCCCTGTTGCAGGCGGCGCCTACAAGTGAAAAATCCATAGCAGTCGAACGTGTCCGCGCTCCGGCGCCATCACCGCCGCAACCGGCTGATTCCGTACCGCCACCGGCCAAGCCAGCCGCAGTACTGCTGCCGATTGCACGGCCGCCACAGCGTCGAAGCTCCAGCAGCGGCTACCTCAAAAAACGACGCTGAGTGAAAGCGCACCGTTGCAACTCACGTTGTCTTATTACTTTAGAGCGATCCCATGGCCTTTACCCAACAGCAACTCGATGCGGTCGAGAAGGCAATTGCGCGCGGCGAGAAAATCGTGCGCTACGCCGATCGCAACGTCGAGTACCGCGACATCGACGAATTGCTCAGGGCACGCGACGAAATTCGTAGCTCGTTGATCGCGGCGGCCGGACCTCGTTCGCGCATCGTGCGGCTTTACCATGGAGGCAAGGGACTGTAATGGCTCGTCACTTTCCAACCTTGGGCCGCAGCGGATTCTTGATTCCCTCGAACATCAAGGCTAGCTATGAAGGCGCGGCTGAAGGGCGTCGTTCCGCCAGTTGGGATGCGCCCGACGCCGGTTTCAACAGCATTGCCATTCCGGCGCTGCGTAACCTGCGCTCGCGTTCCCGCGCGGCAGTGCGCAACGACCCGTACGCCTTCAACATTATCGACAAGCGGGTCAGCAACCTGATCGGCACCGGCATCACGCCGCGGCCGAAAACCCAGGATGACGAGCTTCGGCATCTGCTGCAGGAACTCTGGGCCGACTGGACCGAAGAATCCGACGCCGATGGTCTCACCGACTTCTACGGACAGCAGGCGTTGATTGCCCGGACGGTGGAAACGGCCGGCGAATGTTTTGTCCGCCTGCGCCCGCGCAGCCTCGATGAGGGGCTGGTGGTGCCGCTGCAACTCCAGGTGCTGGCGCCGGAGTTTGTGCCACACGACAAGTCCGAAATGGCCCGTAACGGCAACGTCATTCGCGCCGGCATTGAGTTCAGCCCGGACAGTCGCCGGGTGGCGTACTGGATGTATCGCTCGCATCCCGGCGATGCCGCGTCGTTGAACAGTGGCTACAACCAGCTGGTGCGCGTACCGGCGAGCCAGGTGCTGCACATTTTTGAGCCGGTCGAACCGGGTCAGCTGCGTGGTCTGCCGCGTTTATCGCCGGTGCTCAAGCGCCTGCGCAGCCTGGACAACTACGACGATGCGGTGTTGTTCCGCCAAGAGGTGGCCAACCTGTTCGCCGGCTTCATCAAGAAGCCATCACCGGATGACATCCAGACGCCGGTCGACCCAGTGACCGGAGCGCCACTGAACCTCGCTTCGGATGGCTTCACGCCGATGGTGGCATTGGAGCCCGGGACCATGCAGGAGTTGTTGCCGGGCGAGGAGGTCGAGTTTTCCTCGCCGCCAGATGCCGGCAACAACTACCCGGATTTCATGCGTCAGCAATTGATGGCGGCGGCGGCCGGCGCCGGAATGCCGTACGAGATCCTCACTGGCGACATGCGCGAAGTGAATGACCGCGCGCTACGGGTGGTGCTCACCGAGTTCCGGCGTCGACTTGAGCAGCTGCAATTCGGTGTGTATGTGCACCAGTTATGTCGCCCAGTGCGGGCCGCGTGGATGGATATGGCCGTGCTCAGTGGCGCCGTGCTGTTGCCGGACTATGCCCAGCGCCGCCGTGAGTACCTGCGTACACGCTGGGTGCCCCAAGGCTGGGCGTACATCCATCCGGTTCAGGATGTTCAGTCACGCACGATGGAAGTGAACGCCGGCTTTGCCTCGCGCAGCGAAATGGTCCTGCGTACCGGCTATGACGCCGAAACGGTGGACGAAGAAAACGCCGCCGATGCCGAGCGCGCTCGGGGTAAAGGTCTTAATTACAGCACGCTCGTCGAACTGCTCCAGGCGTTCGACGACAAGGAGCAGACATGAGCAAGAAAACGCCGCCGCGCATTTACAACAAGGCCGGCCAGCAAGTGCCGGTGCAGGATAAAAGCTGGTACGCCGTACACGCCAGCGGCGAAGCGACCGAGCGGGTGATTGAAGTTTTTGTGTATGGCGAAATCGGCACCTGGGGCATTACCGCCAGTCAGTTCATGCAGGATCTGCGCGCGGTCGACGACGGCGTGTCGCCGGTGATCGCGGCGTTCAACAGCATCGGCGGCGACCTGTTCGACGGGTTGGCCATGCACAACACCTTGTCGCGGCTGGGCGAACGTTGCACGGCGCGTGTCGATGCATTGGCGGCGAGTGCGGCCAGTGTCGCGGTGTGCGGTGCCCACAAGGTGGTGATTGCGTCCAATGCGATGTTGATGATCCACAACCCGTGGACCTATGCGGCTGGCGACGCCGAGAGCTTTCGCAAGGTGGCGGATGTCCTCGACCAAACCATGGAGGCGATCATCGCGGCCTACAAGGCCAAGGCACCGGACATCGATGAGGTGGAGTTACGGGGTTTGGTGGCCGCCGAAACTTGGCTGACAGCCAGTGAGGCAGTGGCTCTGGGGCTGGCCGATGAGGTGGGCGACGGGGTGCAGGTCAAGGCGTGTCTGGGGCAGGGCGGGGTGATGCAGCGTTATCAGCACACCCCAGCTGAATTGCTGGCCCAGCTCGATGAGTTGCCTGAGCCAGATCCGGAGCCGGCGCCAAACGATCCACCCAAGCCAGTGATGGATTCGGCCAAGCTGGCGTTGTTGATCACTCAACGTTGCACGGAGGCGGGGATCAGCAACCTGGTCGCGCCATTGCTCAGTTCGACCCAGCTTGAAAGCGAAGAAATCGTCCAGGCGGGGCTGACCCGGGCCAAGGCGGTGCATGACCTGTGTGTCGCGGCACGACTGCCAGAACTTAGCCTCGAGTATGTGGCCGCTGGGCTGGATGAGCCCGCGGTACGCGCGCGGCTGTTCGACAAGATCGTCAGCAGCGGCAACGGTTTCGAAATCGACAATAGCGTACCCCTCGACGATGACCCTGCACCAAAGGTGTTGGCGAAACAACCGAATCCCTCTTCGATCTGGGCGGCCCGTCAGGCCGCCCATGCAGGGCAACTCAAAAGTGCAAAAGGAGCACGAGCATGACCGTAAAGTACGAAACGCTACACGCCGGCGAGTTTCTGCTCTCGGAAGGGGCCGGGAAGATCTCTCGTGAATCCATTCTGGTGGCTGCCGGTGCCGCACTGAATGCTGGTCAGGTACTGGGGCTGGTCACGGCGACCAATGAGTTTGCCCCCTACGATCCCGCCGCTACTGACGGCACCGAAGTGGCGGCCTGCATCCTCTACGGGCCACTGGGCGAATCGACCGAAGAGCGTCGCGCCAGTGCCGTGGTGCGGCTGGCCGAGGTCAGCGAGGTGCATTTGACCGGTTTCGATGCTGAGGCCGAGGGTGCCTTGGCGGCACAGTTTGTGATTGCCCGCTAAGGCATTTCCCTTTCATCCAAACCCCGCCTTGAGCGGGGTTTTGCTTTTCTGGAGAGTTCCTTCATGGCCGATATTGGCATTTTTACCGACGATGTTTTTTCCGTGTCTTCGCTGACTGCGGCGATCAATGAGCAGGAATACCTACCGGGCCGCATCAGCAGCCTTGGCCTGTTTCGCGAGGAAGGGATCAGCACCCTGACCGTGCAGATCGAAAAGGACGGCAACACCCTGGCCCTGGTGCCGGCGGGTGAGCGCGGCACCTCGGGTCTGGTCGTGGGTGCAAGCAAGCGTCAGATGATCCCGTTCAACACCGTGCACCTGCCGCAGCGTTTCACTATCAAGGCCGACGAAATTCAGGGCATTCGCGCCTTTGGTACGACCACCGAATTGCAGGCCGTGCAAGGCGTGGTCAACACGCGCCTGAGCAAGGCCAAGCGTCAGCTCGATGCCACCCATGAATTCCAGCGCATGGGCGCGCTGAACGGTCTGGTGCTGGACGCGGATGGCTCGACGGTCCTGCTGAACATCTATCAGGCGTTTGGTGTGGAACAACAAAGTTTGTCCATGGGCCTGAATGACTCAGCCACCAAGATTCGGGTCAAGTGTGCCGAAGCACTCGATATGCAGGACGATGAGCTCGGCAGTGTCACCAGCTCCGGGGCGCGAGCCTTCTGCGGTAAGAACTTCTGGAACAAGCTGATCACGCACAAATCGGTTGAAGAAACCTACCTTAATACGATCCAGGCCGCGGAATTGCGTGGTGATGCGCGGGACAGCTTCGAGCTCGGTGGCATCGTCTGGGAGCGCTACCGCGGGCGCATCGCTGGTGTGTCGTTTATTCATGACGATACAGCCCTGTTGATTCCCGAAGGCGTGCCGGATCTGTACATCTCCTGTTTTGCTCCGGCGGACTACATGGAGACGGCCAATACTCAAGGCCTGCCGTATTACAGCAAGCTGGAACCACTGCCGTTCAACAAGGGCATGGCCGGTGAAGCCCAATCCAACCCGTTGCACCTGTGCACGCGTCCACGGGCACAGATCCTGCTGACGCTCTGACCATGGCCTTTCGAGACCTGGTCGCGGAGATCGACAGCGTGGTGTTCGACACCCTGGCCGATGTCGGCTTCATCGAAGGCCGTCGCGTGCTGGGTATGTTCTCGGCGCCTTGGTTGCAACCCAAGGTCGGCCGCTTGAACACCGGTCTACGCGAGCCATGCTTTCATATTCGCGTGGCCGATGCCGGGGGCGTAGAAAAAGCGCAGACAGTGCTCATCGACTTACCTGTTCTGGACGGTGGCGGGGAGTACACCCTGATTCACCTGGAACCGGCGGGTGATGGTCTGGTGGCCTTGTCGTTGAGGTTAAAAGCATGAGTGCCGTTCCGGTTTCGCTGCAACTCTCGACCAAGGACATGCAGGCCTTCGACAGTCTGGCCAAGGTGGTGCCCAAGGCCGCTGCCGCGGCGCAACGACGGGCGATCAACAAGACGTTGGGCTGGCTGGCCACGCACATGGCGCGCGATGTCAGTAAACAGGAGCGGATCGCCGTCCGGGCGGTGCGTCAGCGCCTGCGCAGCTATCCCATCAAAGGCCAAGGGCAGTTGGGCAAACTCTGGTTTGGCACCAACCCGATGGAGGCCAGCCGGATTGGTAATCCCCGGCAGGGCAAGGCCGGTGTCTCGGTGGCGGGGCGGCGCTACCAGGGCGCCTTTTACAAGCGCGTCTATGGCAACAAGGCGGACATCTGGATCCGCACCTCCAGCAAGCATTTCAACCCGGATGACTATCCCGGCAGCAGCGCGTCCGCGGGTGGAGGCACAAGTTCGGGCTGGATCGCGGAAAACGACAATCGCTTTCCACTGGCCAAGGCCAAGGTCTCGCTCGAAGACGTTGAAGGTCCGTTTTACACCTGGGCCAACAAGGCCGACGAGCGTCTACTGGTCGTGTTCAAACAAGAGATGAACTTTGAACTGCACAAATACCTGAAGGGGAGTGCCCGTGTCTGATCCTGCCTTTTCGCTGGATGCGTTGTACGCCGCCATCGAGGACCACATCCGCCAGGCACTGCCCTCGGTGAGGTTTGTGGCGACCTGTCCGGACATTCAGGACCGGATAGCGTTGCCGGCGGTATTTCTCGAGCCGGTTGAGTTTGAGCCCGGGCCCGACATCGGCACCGGTGAAACCGTGTTGATCCAGCGCTTTGAAGCGCGGGTCATTGTCGCGCCCGAGTTGGCCCGCCATCAGCAACTGGGTGCGCAGTTGGCGGCACAAATTGCGGTTCTATTGCGAGCGCAGACCTGGGGGCTGGATAACGTCGAACAGGCGCAGTTTGTGGCGTCGCGTCAGGACTGGACCAAACCCGAACTGGATGGCTACACCGTGTGGACGGTGGAATGGACCCAGCAGATCTACCTCGGCGAGGTTGAGTGGCTTTGGCCTATCGAGCCCCCGGGCACCCTGTACCTGAACGTCGATGGCTGCACCGGTACCGGCAATGAAGATCACTACTTTCAGCCGGAGGATCTGGCATGGGATACGCCAGCGCCGAACATGACCGGATGATCGCGGCGATGCTAATGCCCTGCGTGGTGGTCGGCATTGATCTGATGGCCGGCCGGGTGCGGGTCAAGGCCGGCACTTGGGTCAGTGCCTGGGTGCGCTGGCACAGCCTGGCCGCGGGCAAGGCCCGTCATTGGCGTGCACCGAGCACGGGGGAGCAGGGCGCGCTGTTCAGTCCCAGCGGTGATCCGGCCATGGGCACGTTTATCCCGGGGCTGTATGGCAACGCCGGGGCCCCGCCGGACAACCGCGATCACGTCGAGGCCTGGTACTTCGACGATGGCGGCTCACTGGTCTACGACTGGCAAGCCGGCAGCTACAGCATCGCGTTACCCGACGGCAGCCGCGCGACGATCACGGTCGGTGGCTCGCAGTTTGAAGTGACGCCGGAGCAAATCCGGGTGACGGCCAGCCAGATCACGCTGTCGGGTGAGGTGAGCATCGACGGTGCGCTGAGTGTATCCGGCGACATCAGCGGCGCCGGCACGATCTTGGACGCCGGGGGCAACAGCAGCAACCACTCGCATTGAGTGAAACATTCACCTTCAGCCCGCCGCGTGCGGGTTTTTTTATACCTGGAGTAAATCCATGACAAGCAAAACCAAGGAAGTATCAGCCGTCAGTGAGGCGCCCGCGCCGGCCACGCTGAGCCTCTTTCGCGACACGCTGTATACCTCGCGGGTGCTGATTCTGCTGGAGGCCGAGCGCACCTTGAAAGTGGAAAAAGGCCAGGTCGCGGTGGCCTCGGATGACACGGTCGCGCTCGAGTATTTGCATGGCCGCAAGGATTTTGTCGCGGTCGAGGGCTGATCCCATGATCGGGATGATCGGACTGGACCGCCGCACCGGCCAACTCATTTCCGGCCTCGATCACCTGCGTCAGTCCATCGAGGACATCTTGTCTACGCCCTTGGGCAGCCGACGCATGCGCCCGGAGTACGGCAGCAAGCTGCGGCGCTTTGTCGACCTGCCGGTCAATGACGGCTGGAAAAGCGCCGTGCAGGCCGAGGTGGCCAGCACCCTAGGCCGTTGGGAGCCACGCCTGAAGCTAGGCCGGGTGCGCGCCGTGGCCATCCTCGACGGGCGTATCACCTTTGAGCTGACCGGGCAGTACCTGGGCAGCGACGTGACTTTGGAGGTGTCCGCATGACCATGGAACTGGCGGCCCTGCCGCCGCCGCAAGTGCTGGAGGACCTCGACTTTGAGGCGGTTTACCAGGAGAAACTGGAAGCCTTCCGCCTGAGCATGGGCGACAACTGGAGCGCGGAGCTGGAAAGCGATCCGGTGCTCAAGCTGATCGAACAGGCCGCGTATGGCGCCTTGCTGAACCGGGCGCGGGTCAACGACGCGGGCAAGGCCTTACTCTTGGCCCATGCCGAGCGGGCCGACCTCGATCACCTGGCCGCCAACGTCAACCTGCAGCGCCTGGTGATTCAGGCGGGAGATCCGAGCACGGTGCCGCCGACGCCGCAGGTGCTCGAAGAGGACGATGCCCTGCGTGAACGGGTGCAGCTGTCGTATGAAGGACTGACCACCGCGGGGCCGCGCAATAGCTACATCCTGCATGCGCGTAACGCCTCGGGTCTGGTGGCTGATGCCACAGCGGAAAGCCCGTCGCCGGCTGTAGTCGTGGTGACCGTGCTCAGCCTCGAAGGCAGTGGCGCGGCCTCGCCGGAACTGCTGGAGCAGGTCCGCCTGCACCTCAATGACGAGGACGTTCGGCCGGTGGCCGATCGGCTCACGGTGCAGAGCGCCGTGGTCATCGACTACCGCATTGAAGCGGTGCTGTACCCGCAGGCACCGGGTCCGGAGAACGAGGCCTACCTGGCTGAAAGTGAGAAACGCCTGAGCGAGTGGATCAACCCGCGCCGTCGCCTAGGTCTGGAAGTGGCGCGCTCGGGGGTCGATGCGCAATTGCACGTACCCGGCATCGCCCGGGTTGAGCTGCTGGGCTGGACCGACATCAAACCGAGCAAGGCCGAGGCGGCGTATTGCACGGGTTACAGCGTGACGCTGGGGGCCTGACATGAGCAGCCAGTTACCGCTCAACAGCACGTCGCTGGAACTGGCCGTCGAGGCGGCCAACTACGAAAACACGCTGATTCCCCTGCGCAGTTTGTACAACGCCGATACCTGCCCCGAGCATTTGATGCCGTACCTCGCTTGGTCCTGGTCGGTGGACCGCTGGAACAACAACTGGACACAGGAAGCCAAACGCACGGCGATCCGTTCGGCGTACGACGTGCATGCACGCAAAGGCACCATCGGTTCGCTGCGTCGGGTGGTCGAGCCCCTGGGCTATCTGATCGATGTCGTGGAATGGTTCGACACCGTGCCGGAAGGCGTGCCCGGCACGTTCGCTCTGGAGGTTGGGCTGAATGACGCCGGCATCACCGAGGAACTGTACGAGGAACTGGCGTGGTTGATCGACGACGCCCGTCCGGTCAGCCGACACATGACCAATCTGGCGCTCAGCCTGCAGACCGAGGGGGTGCTGGGCATTGCCGTGTGCGTGCAAGAAGGTGAAGAGATCGACGTGTACCCGCCGGCCCCGAAAGACATCGACGTGACCGGCACTTTTGGCCCGGCGCTCTGCGTCGATGAAACCGATACTTTGGACGTTTATCCCTATGATTGATAAAACCAGTCAGTTTTTTGCCATTCTCACGGCGGTTGGTGAAGCCAAGCACGCCAATGCCATCGCCATGGGCCTGGACTGGATGTTCACCGAGATGGGCCTGGGTGATGCCAACGGTACCGACCCGATGCCCGACCGTCTGCAAACCCAGCTGGTCCACGAATGGCGCCGGGCGCCGATCAACCAGATCCGCGTCGATCCGGCCAATCCCAACACCGTCATCACCGAGCAGATCATACCGCCCGAAGTCGGCGGTGAATGGATTCGCGAGATCGGCCTGTACGATGTCGACGGCGACCTGGTGGCGGTGGCTAACTGCGCGCCGAGCTATAAACCGTTGCTGGACCAGGGCAGTGGCAAGACCCAAGTGGTGCGGATGAACTTCATCGTCAGCAGCTCGGCGAACATCGTGCTGAAGATCGACCCGGCCGTTGTGTTAGCCACGCGTGAATACGTGGACCTCAAGATCCAGGAGGAGCTGGCCAAGCTGGATCACAAACAGTCAGCGCGGGTGGCGGCTACGGTTCCCATCACCCTGAGCAATGTGCAGACCATCGATGACGTGGCCGTGGCCGCCGGTGATCGCGTGCTGGTGACCGCTCAGGCGCAGGCGCAGGACAACGGTGTCTATGTGGTCAGCGTCGAAGGCTGGGCACGGGCGGATGATGCCGACAACAGCCTGGAAGTGACCCCGGGGCTGTTTATCCATGTGGAAGAGGGCACCGTCAATCGCGACAGCCTCTGGCAGTTGGTCACCGACGCGCCGATCACCCTCGGCACCACCGGTTTGCAATTCGAAATGATCGCGGGCGGCAGTGGGGGCGGCGTTGGCACGTTTCGCAGTGTCACCGTCGATGCCCTTGGGCGGGTGATCGCTGGCACCAACCCGACCACCCTGGACGGCTACGGCATCACCGATGCCTTGGCCGTGAGTGAAAATCTCGCCGATGTCGAGGATGTGGCTGAGGCTCGCGACAACCTTGGGTTGGGAACCGCCGCGATGGCGGACGTGCAATCCGATCTGGACGATGCCACGGTGGATGCGCTGATGAAAGTGGGCGCCTTTGGCTTGGGCGGGGCGGGTATCAGCCTGCCGGACGGTACTGACCTCAACACCATCCGAACCAGCGGTTTTTATCGCCTTGAAGGAACGCCGGAAAACGGGCCATCGGGCGGCACCAACTCCGCGTTGATCGTCGGCAATGGGCGGGACGTGACGCTGCAACTGGTCGTGCAATACAACACCGGGGTGTTGTTCACACGTGGTGGCAGCGGTTCCGGCTCAACCTGGTCGGTCTGGAAAACGCAGTGGGACAGTGGTTCGTTGATTAAACAAACGAACACCACCGATGCTGGCGCTGGGCGCGTCTTGCTCAACGGTGCATTTGGCGTCGGAGGAGTAGCCCCCAATTTACCGGGCAATGACTTCAACGCCGCTCAGGTCGGTGGCACCTATACCTATACGGCCGACACCCTGAACCGTCCGAACATCTCCGGCGGTGATCATGGGCTGATGGTCCACATCGAACGATCGTATGGCAACCTGGCCTATCAAGAGGCGCGGGTGGCGAACAGCGCGAGCGCCTACCGTTACCGAACTGGGGACTTTGCCACCGGAGCCTGGAGCGACTGGCAGAGCGTGTGGGATTCCAGCAATCTGGTTAAACAAACCTCTCCCCAAGATGACACCCCAGGCCACGTACTGCTCGCGGGGGCATATGGCTTGGGCCAAGGGGGGATTATCCTTCCCGAAGGCACCGATCTAGACACAATCACCACCGTGGGCATTTATCGGGTGAACCCCGGCCCGAACGTTCCAGAGGGCGGCCAATTCTCCCCCATGCTGGTTGCGGTCAGTCAAGACACCCTCTGGCAACAAATCATCGGCTATAACACCGGTACAACTCTTACTCGTGGCGGTGTTCGGACCCCAGAGGGATTCGTATTCAGTGAGTGGGTAACGGGTTGGGACACTAGTAACTTTGACCCTGCTGCGTACCAGGCGGCACTGGGTTTCACTCCCGTGCAGCAAGGTGGGGTGGCGGGTCAGGACACCAACAAAATCTACATTGGCTATGAAAACGCCTCGGGCAAAATAAAAATACAGGTTGATGCGCAGGATTTCGGGGGTATCTGGACCGAAACCACCTTTGATCCTGCTTCCATATTTTCGCTTCCCATTGGCGTGCCGTTTCCATGGCCAACCGCTACGCCACCCGACAAATGCGTTTTGATGGGGGGACAGCCGTTCAATGTCGAGTGGTACCCGGCATTGGCAGCCGTGTATCCCAGCGGCTTCCTGCCAGACATGCGCGCCGAGTCGATTCGTGGTTTGGATGGCGGGCGCGGAGTTGACCCCGACTCTGGGCGCCCCGTGTTGAGCCTTCAACTCGACACGCTACAAAACATGACGGGTGAACTCAGGCTACAGGACGATGATTCGATGTTGCTTGTGAATACCGCGACCGGCGTATTTACGGCTACTGGTTACATGACGAGTGATATACCCGCTGCACCACGAGTCAGTACAACGGGCAACATGTCTGTAACTTTCAATCCTTCAGCCGTCGCCCGTGTGAGTACGGAAACCCGTATGCGTAACGTGGCTTACAACTACATCTGCAGGATGTACTGATGACTACTTTAGTGAATGGTTTTTTTGATGAGAGTGGCTGGATCGACGTTTACACGTTCAGTGAAACCACTGGTGAATACCTCGGAAAGAACGAAATCTATGTGAGCCGGGGCTGCGGTCTACCGGCTGGCGCAACGCTGGATGAACCACCACAAGCTTCGGAACAACAGGTGGTCGTTAGGCAGCAGGATGCATGGGGTGTCGTGCCCGACTTCCGGGGCGTGGCTTTCCGCACCACTGATGGTGCCGAGGTGATGCACTCGATGCCAGGCGAGTTACCGGCCGAGCTGACGACCTTGCCGCGACCGAGTGCGGCCTATGTCTGGAATGGTCTTGTTTGGGTATTGGATGCCGCGCGCGATCTGGCGATTCAAAGCCAGCGAGAACGGTCATGGATCGAAAATGAACTGCATTGGGCGGGCAGAGAGATCGACAAGCATCTGGATGCTGACCCAGCCGCGCTCAACACGGAGCTGGCTTGGCGCACCTATCGCAACGAGCTGCGGGCCTGGCCAGCCAGCGCCTTATTTCCTACCAAGGAAGAGCGCCCTGTAGCACCAAGTACCTCCTAAAACGCCTCGCATTGCCGAGGCGTTTTCTTTTCCGTTACGCGTCACGTCACTCACAGCCTCGTTCGTGCGGGGCTTTTTCGTTTCTGGAGCATCACTCTATGAGTTTCTTTCACGGCGTCACCGTGACCCTGGTGGATACCGGGGCACGCCACATCGCCACCCCGTCCGCATCGATCATCGGCCTGTGCAACACCTTCACCGTGGGGCCGCCGGCCACTGCCGCTGCCAACGAACTGCTGCTGATCACCCGCGAAAGCGAAGCGGTGGCGGCCTGGGGCCCGGACGCTGCAATCACCCAGGACTGCAAGGCCATTTTCAAACGGTCCAAAGCGGTGATTGTCGCCGTCGGTGTGCCGGTGCTGGAGGACGAAGCGGAGCAACTGTCGGCAATTATCGGCGGCGTCTGGGCTGACGGCACCCGTACCGGTATGCAGGCGTTGCTCAACGGCAAAAGCAAGTTCAACGCCCAACCACGGTTGTTGGTGACTCCGGGGTACTCGGCGACGCTGGCGGTGGCCACCGAGCTGGTGGCGCTGGGCGACAAGATGCGGGCCATGGCCATCATCGACGGGCCGAACACCACCGACGAAGCCGCGATGGCCTATGCCGCCAACTTCGGCAGTAAACACGCCTACATGGTCGACCCGGGCGTGCAGTTCTGGGACACCGGGACCAGTGCCACGGTCAACGCGCCGGCTTCGGCCTGGACCGCCGGCCTGTTTGCGTGGACCGATGCCACCTACGGCTTCTGGGCCTCGCCGTCGAACAAGGAGTTTGTCGGCATCACCGGTACCACGCGCCCGATCGAGTTTCTCGATGGCGATGCGTCCTGCCGGGCCAACCTGCTGAACAACGCCAATATCACCACGATCATTCGTGATGACGGCTACCGGCTGTGGGGCAACCGCACACTGTCCAGCGACCCGAAATGGAAGTTCGTCACCCGCGTGCGCACGCTGGATATCGTCATGGACGCCATCCTCTACGCGCACAAATGGGCCGTCGACCGCTCGATCACCGCGACCTACGTCAAGGACGTGACCGAAGGCCTGCAGGCGTTCATGCGCGACCTGAAAAATCAGGGCGCGATCATCAACTTCGAGGTCTATGCCGACGAAGAGCTGAACACCTCCAGCGAACTCAGCGACGGCAAGGTGTACTGGAACATTCGGTTCACCGACGTACCGCCGGCCGAAAACCCGAACTTTCGCGTGGAGGTGACCGATCAGTGGATCACTGAAGTGCTGGACACCGCTGCCTAAGGAGGCCGCTTTATGATTCCGGAAGTGCTCTACAACACCAACCTGTTTGTCGACGGCATCAGCCTGCAAGGCGACGTGCCGAGCTTGACCCTGCCCAAGTTGACCCTCAAGACCGACGAGTACCGCGCCGGCGGCATGGACGCGCCGGTCGAGATCGACATGGGCACCGAAAAGCTCGAAGCCAGCTTTATCACCAACGGCGTGCGCCGAGAAGTGCTGAAGTTCTTCGGCCAGGCTGACCTCACTGCGTTCAACGCCTCGTTCCGCGGTGCTTTCAAGGGCCAGAAAGGTTCAGTCAAGGCGGTGGTCGCCACCCTGCGTGGCAGCCTCAAGGAAGTCGATCCGGGGGACTGGAAACCGGGTGAAAAAGGCGAGTTCAAGTACGCCGTTGCGGTGACCTACTACAAGCTGGAAATCGACGGCAGTGTGATGTTTGAAATCGATCCCCTCAACTCGATCCGCGTCATCGATGGCAACGATCAACTGGCCGCCGTGCGGTCTGCCCTGGGCATGTAAGGAGCAACACCATGAGCAACGTGAAAGACAACGTCCTGCCCAAGTGGCTGCAACTGGGCGATGGCATTGCCACCGTGGCCCTGTCCCGGCCGAGTCAGGCCAACGGCATTCAGGTCGACAAACTGACCCTGCGCGAACCGACGGTGCGCGAAATGCGCGCTGCCACCTTGCAGGGCGGTAGCAACGAAGAAGAGCAGGAGATGGTCTTGTTCTGCAGCCTGGCGAGCATCGGCCGTGCGGATCTGGAGGGGCTGCTGATGCGCGATTACCGTCGTTTGCAGACCGCCTATTTTCGTCTGGGAGCAGACGACGGGGTTTAACCCCCACCTGCAAAAGGCCCTGGCCAAACACTTGGCTGTCGAGCTGAATTTTTCGGCGGCCGAGATTCAGGGGCTGTCGTTTTCCGAGATGGTCTGGTGGCTCACGGACTGAGCCCATCCCCTTTGCATACAGGTACCCTGAATGGCGAATAAACTCTCGCTCGGGCTAGTGATTGGCGGCGCCGTGGATTCATCCCTGGGCGCCGCCTTCAAAAACGTCAGCGGCGAAATGAAAAAGCTTGAGGCGCAAACCACGCGCGCCAAGGGCTTGCAGAAAGTCATCGGCGAGACCATGCGTCTGCGCGATGAATGGAAAAAAGCCCATGACAGCGGGGCGGCCAATACCGACTCATTGCTGCGCAAACTGGAAACCAACACCACCAGCCTGCGCAAGCAGGGTGTCGAAGTCGGGCGCCTGCGTCAGGAGTATTTGGCGCTGGGCAAGGTGGTGCGCAGTGCCGAGTTCAAAGCCAAAGGCATGGGGCAGGTCGAAGAGGGACGGGAGAGCCTGCGCAGCGGATTCGGTACGGCGGTGGCCGGTACCACGTTGGCCGCGGTACCGACCAAGGTCAGTGCGGATTTTCAGGCGATCATTCGCGACATCGCAATCAAGTCCGGTACCGCCAACACCCAACAGGAAATGGACACCGCCCGCGACATCGTCCAGACCTCAAAAAACACCGGCATGGCCAACACCCAGGTGGCCGACTTGGTGAACCAGTTGGTCGGCGGCGGCATGGAGTTGGCCGAGGCGCTGAAGTATGCCCCGGTGGCTGCGAAGTTTGCGGTCGGGCAGGGCGCGTCGGGTACCGACACGGCGAGGATGATTCTGGCGATGCAGAACAACGCCAAGATCACCGATCCCCAGAAAATGGAACAGGCACTGGCGTCGGTTGCCCTGCTGGGCCAGCAAGGCAGCTTCGAGGCGGCCGACATGGCCAAGTGGTTTCCGGAACTGTTGGCGCAGATGGCCAGCAGCGGCATAACCGGTCAGGAGGCGGTCACGCAATTGGGTGCGATGCTGCAGGTGCAGATCAAGAGCGCCGGCAGCGCCGATGAGGCGGCGAATAACCTGAAAAACTGGGTCGCGAAAATCGGTTCGGGGGAAACGGTCAAAGGTTATGCCGATGCCGGGATTGACTATCAGGGCTCAATGAACGCCGCCATTGGCAAGGGCTTGTCGACCTTCGAGGCCAGCTTCGAACTGGCGCGCCGGTATGTGGAAAAGACCGACCCGAAAAAGGCCAAGCAGCTGAGTCAGGGGCTGACCCAGATCAGCCAAGAGACGGACCCGGCCAAGGCGCAAGCGATGGCCGATGCCTTGGCCGCCACTTTGCGTACCGGCGATCTGTTTGCCGACATGCAGGTCAAGACGGCCCTGATGGCGTACACCCAGAACAAAAAATTCTACGCGGAGCTGAAAAAAGGCGCTTCGGACCCCGACGGCCCGCGCAAGGACATTCTCGACAAAAACCTGAACGAACGTCGCGAGAGCTCGTCGCAACGTTGGGCCGAAACTGGTCAGGCGTTCAATGATTCGCTGCGTGCGATCGGGGATGCCCTGCGCCCGGCGACAGATGCGCTGGCCACCGGTATCGGTGCGACGGCCCGTGGCTTGACCGCCTTGTCCGAGGAGACGCCCAAGGTGGTGCTGGGCCTGGCGGCGTTGAGTGCCGGAGCGTTGCTGGCGGGCAAGGCCTGGGCCGCGCTGAAGATCGGTCGGGGGCTGGTGAACATTGCCCGTGGTTCGGCCGGCGACCGGTCCAACATCGTGCAGCGGGTGTTCGTGACCAACGCGAATGACGGCGATGACGACGGGGTGGATCACGATTCAGGTCGAAAGAGAAAAGGCCCTGCAAGTCGGCCGTCCCGTGGCATGAAAGTGGGCGGGGCGCTGGCGGTGGTCGGTGCCGGCGTTCAGGTGTTGGACACTTACCAGAACGCCACCACCCGTGATGAAAAGGCCGAAGGCTACGGCGAGGCAGCGGGCGGGCTGGCCGGTGGTTTGGCTGGTGCAGCAGCGGGAGCGGCCATCGGTTCGGTCATCCCGCTTCTCGGTACCGCGGTGGGTGGGATGATCGGTGCCTGGCTCGGGGCGATGGGCGGCGGTGACGTGGGCGCGACCATGGGCAAGGCGTTGTTTGGCGGGGCGGACACTCCGGTTGCACCCAAAGCACCGCTGGGCCTCTTTCCTATGCCCGCCGGTCAGAGGGTTGGCGCGGTCGTGCGCTCGATGGACAGTGCCCCCGCCGCGCCGGTTACGGCGGCGGCATTGATGTCGACCACGACAACAAAAACACCCGAATGGCCCAAGGTCGATCAGCAATTCACCTTCGCCCCGGCTCCGGTGTTTCAGGTGCATGGCGATGTGAAAGACCCGGCACAATTGGTCCAAGAATTGATGCCGTACCTGCGCCGTCAGTTTGAAGACTTCGCCCGGGAGGCGCGCGCCCGGCAGTTGTTTGATGCACCCCACGTGGGTTGAGGACGTGAAATGGCGGATGAAAAAACTTACCTGGAACACCTGCAAGGCGGGCTGAAGTACATGGTCGACGCGGGGGAGGCCGGGCGCACTGACCTGGAGTCCATGACTGGACCCATGAATGGCGCGCTCAATGAGATCAGTGGGGCGGCCGATGCGCTGGAAGGTCTGCCCTTTATCAGCGAGGACCTGAGCGACAAGACCCGGCGTCTGCAGGATGCGATCAACTCGGCGCAGGCCAAGATTGGCAAGGTCGCCAGTTACTACAACCAGACCCAGCGCGCGCTGGCCCAGTTTGATGAGCACTTTTCCGCGCTGACCGAACAGATCGGCCGCTTTGGCGCGGCGTTCAGCAAGGTGGCCGGTAAGGCCAATGCCGCGTTGGGCAACATCCTGCCCACGGAATGGTTTGCCGGCGACATGACGCCGATAGCCGACGCGGTGAAGCCGTTCCCACACCTGCTGATCCTCTACCCGCTCAAGGCCAATGAACGGCCGTATTACTTCAACCTAGACACCGCCGCGTTTGACGAACTGCATCGGCAGACGTCGTTTCGCTGGGCCGCGCAGGAGCGCCTGACCCGACGCCCGGCGCAACAGGCGGTGGGCTTGGGGGAGGAAAAAATCACCATCAAAGGCGCGATCTACCCGAGCTTCAAAGGCGGGCTGAAGCAACTGGATACGCTGCGCAGCATCGGCGCCAAGTTGCTGCCACTGAACCTGACTACCGGTTATGGCGAGGTGTTGGGCAACTGGTGTTTGACCAATATTGAAGAAGAGCAAAGCGCCTTACTGCCCGGGGCGATCCCGCGTAAGCAGGGCTTTTCATTGGAGTTTGTCCGCTATGGCGATGACCTGCAGAACAGCTGACGGGGATCTGCTCGACACCCTGTGTCACCACTATTACGGCCACCTGAACCGCAGCGTCGAGGCGGTGCTGGCAGCCAATCAGGGACTGGCCGATGAGCCACAGCCGTTCCGGGCCGGTGTGCTGATCAGGCTGCCGGACCTGGTGGTCGAGACGGACAGCGTCATTTCGTTGTGGGATTGATGGACTACACTCGTGTCGCTCATCGTTTAAAACTCCTTACTTTCTTGCCCGCCTTGTGCGGGATTTTTTTTGGAAAAAATCCATGACGCCTAATTTTCGCATCGTGGCCGAAGGTGCCGACATCACCAGCCTGATCAATGATCGTCTGGTGTCGCTGCAGCTTTCCGACCGGCCCGGGATGGCCTCGGACTCATTTGAGTTGCGGATCGATGACCGTGACGGCGCGGTGTCGCTGCCCGTGCGTGGTGCGAGTATTGAGGTCTATCTGGGTTATGCCGGCGCCGACCTGACGCGCATGGGCCGCTACACCGTGGACGAGGTGGCCGTCTCCGGCCCACCGGACACCCTGGTGATCAGCGGCAAGGCCAGCGACATGCGCGGCAGCGGCAAAACCACCCGCAGTGGCAGTTGGGAGGATGTCAGCCTGGCGCAGATCGTCGGTGACGTGGCAGCGCGCAATGGCTGGCAGCCGTCATGCCCGGTCGACACCCGGGTGCCGCGCATGGACCAGCTCAATGAGTCGGACTTCAATTTCATCACCCGGGTGGCCAAGAAGCACGACTGCACGGCCAAGGTGGCCGACGGCAAGCTGCTGGTCCTGCCGCGACAGGGCGGGCAAAGCGCCAGTGGCAAGGCCTTGGGTGTGATTACCTTGCAACGCAGTGATGTGACCCGCTGGCAGTTTCGTTTGAGCGACCGCAGCGCCCATCAGGGGGTCAGCACCCAGTACCAGGACTCGGCCAGCGGCGAACTGCTGATTTCGCACCTGGACAACCCCAACGTGCCCGAAGGCCTGCCGCCGGTGCATACCGATCGCCATCTCTACCCGGACCGCACGGCGGCCGATGAAGCGGCCAAGGCACGCCTGGCCGCGTTCAATCGTTCGACTGCCTCGGTGCGTCTGGACCTGCCCGGTCGGACCGACCTGTTTGCCGAAATCATGATTGAGGCGCAAGGCTTCAAGCGCGGCCTCGATGGTGAATACCTGGTGGAGTCGGTGGATCACACCTTCACCCCATCCGGGTGGACGGTGTCGGTGGAATGCAACGGCGGCAAGGAGGGCAAGGCCAAGGCCTCAGGCAAGCCGCAGAAAGTCGTGCTTGAAGTGGCCGATTGATTGTCCGGGCGTGTGAGTCGCCCCGGGTCAAAGAGGGTTTAACCCCGAATTAAAAGGAGCGGCCAGTCTGGATGCGTCAACACCCAGCCTGGCCACCGTCCCCGCAGATTGTCCCTGCAAGTCCCGCCAAGGCTCCTGCTCTGTGCACAAAGCAGAGCGAGCCTAGCACCTGTTTATTTATACAGTAAAGGTCTTGCTATCCATGTCTTCACCCATCATCCCTTGGATGGGCGGTAAACGCCGTCTGGCCGATCGCCTTATCCCGCTTTTTCCACCCCACGAATGCTACGTCGAAGTCTTTGCCGGCGGCGCCGCGTTGTACTTTATGCGACCCCAGGCCGCACCGGTCGAAGTGCTCAACGACATCAACGGTGACCTGGTGACGTTGTATCGCGTGGTGCAAAACCACCTCGAAGAGTTCGTGCGTCAGTTCAAATGGGCGCTCAGCTCGCGGCAGGTGTTCGAGTGGCAGAAGATGACCCGCGTCGAAACCCTCACCGACATTCAGCGCGCCGCCCGATTTTTCTACCTGCAGCACCATGCCTTCGCCGGCAAGGTGTCCGGGCAGACCTTCGGCACCGCGACCACCGGCCCGGCCATCAATTTGCTCCGTATCGAGGAAAATCTCTCAGCCGCCTGGCAGCGTTTGTCCGGCACCTATGTCGAGCATCTGCCTTGGTTGGAGTGCGCCGAACGTTACGACCGGGCCCACACCTTCCACTACATGGACCCGCCTTACTGGCAGACCGCCGGCTATGGGGTGGATTTTCCGTTTGAGAACTATGAGCGGATGGCCGACTTCATGCGCCGCTGCAAGGGCAGGGTGATGGTCAGTATCAACGACCACCCAGACATTCGGCGGGTGTTCGAAGGTTTTCACTTTGAGAGGCTGGACATCCGCTACACCACAACCAATCAGCGGCAGGGTAAGGCTGAGGTCAGTGGTGAGTTGGTGATCATGAACTGGGAGCCAGTAGGACTTGGAGGGCTGTTTTAAGGTGACTGATTTCGACCCAATGCTGCCGGTGGCGAACGGCAGAACCGGCCAAAAACGGACATGCGGATGCGTCTATTGAGTCAGGGGTGGAGTCACAGAATTTCAGGCAAAACGGGAGCGGCTGAGGCTAAATGCAAGCGGCATGCTGTATCATTGACGATTAAAGCTATTCGGAAAAATACCGACCTCTCGACAGAGCTCCGCCATACGTGAACGCTTACTGAAACGGTTCACTTGACGTCCAAATAGAAAAACAGACACCACTATCCAGATAGAGTCAAAACAAGTGATTCTTGCCATTGAAACCATAGATAAGCGCCGCGAGGCAATCGCCCTCGCTACGCCTGCAAAACACAAATCGCAATTCGGCCAGTTCATGACGCCTGGTGTCATTGCGACCTTCATGGGTTCGATGTTCAGTTCTCTCAGCAAGAAGAATATCCGACTCCTAGACGCCGGCGCAGGCATCGGGTCTTTAACCGCCGCATTCGTCCAGAGAGCGGCCAGCGATAAGGCCGTCTCGCTAGCCTGCGAAGTTTGGGAGATAGATCCAAAGCTGCATGAGCCACTCAGCACGACACTAGACGGTTGTGCTGCGCTGATGCGCACCGTCGGGGCAACGTTTGAGTCCGCGATTCAATCTGAGGACTTTATACTTTCCTCGTCCAACTTATTTGCCCATTCCAAGATGGCAAGACCTACACATGTCATTCTCAATCCGCCATACAAGAAAATCAGCAGCGACTCCGCACACCGCCTCGCGCTTCGAGAGTGCGGGATTGAGACGACAAACCTGTACTCAGCTTTCGTCGCGCAAGCCCTTGTCTCTCTGGCAGAACACGGTGAGCTGGTCGCCATCACACCGCGCAGTTTCTGCAATGGCACGTATTTCCGCCCATTCCGCGAATTTATCTTGGCACGCGCAGCCCTAGTCAAAATTCATATCTTCGAATCGCGTACCCATGCATTCAAAGGCGACGAGGTGCTACAAGAAAATGTAATATTTCATCTCGTAAAGGGAGGCAAGCAAGGGGCAGTAACCATCTCTAGCAGCCCGGATGCTACCTTTACAGAGCTGAACACCAAGATAACACCCTTCGATGAAGTTGTTTTACCTGGCGACAAAGAGAAAATCCTTCATCTTTCGACAGGCCAAAACTGCGCAGAAACAGAAGAGGCCATGGCTAAGTATTTTCACACCCTCGAAGACATTGGCTTAAGCATCAGCACAGGGCCGGTTGTCGATTTCAGGATGCGCGAGCATTTACGCGAGACTGAAGATGCAAACTGTGCGCCCCTCGTATATGCCCATCACTTTGAGGATGGTTTTGTTGCACATCCAAAGCCCACAGCCAAGAAGCCAAACTTCATCGAGATCAACGACGCGACTCGCAAGTGGTTGATGCCTAGTGGTTGTTATGTGTGTGTACGCAGGCTTTCATCTAAAGAAGAAAAACGTCGAATTGTTCCTGCCGTTTTCACTCCTAGCTCCGCACCTGGAGCTTTCATAGGCTTCGACAACCATATGAATATCTTCCACCATGCCAAAAAAGGCATTTCAGAAGATATTGCAAAGGGGTTGGCCGTCTATCTAGGCTCGACGTTTGCTGATCAATGGCTGCGTCGTTTCAGTGGTCACACACAGGTTAATGCTGGCGATTTACGTGCATTACGCTATCCCGACATCAGTACGCTTAGGGGCTGGGGTAAAAAGATCAATAAGACCTTACCATCACAACAAGAGATAGATGCACTCGTCGGAGTAACACTTGTCTAAGATAGATGAAGCAATTAACATCATTGCAGCACTCGGGTACCCCCGGGCACAACAAAACGAGCGCTCTGCACTTACGCTTTTGGCACTCATCCAGCTTCAAGAAAGTGGATCATGGCAAATCCTTAAGGAGCCAATGCTTGGTGTTCGCGCCATCCTCGACTTCTGTCGCAACAGCTACCTGAAACCCTACGCTGAAAACTCGCGCGAAAGCTTCCGCAAGGAAACTCTGCATCAGTTTGTCTCGGGAGGTCTTGTTCTTCAGAATCCTGACGAACCCGCTCGTGCACCAAACTCACCCAAATGGTGCTACCAAATCTCACCAGAAGCAAAACAACTTTTGATGAAATACAAAACAGCACATTGGGATGAAAGCCTACAAAAGTACTTGGCAGGCGTTGGGTCACTGGCCGAAAAATACAAGGCAGCGCGCGACTTGGCACTAGTGCCATGCGTACTACCGGATGGGTCAGGGCTTCAGATGTCGCCAGGCGGCCACAGCGAGCTTATCCGAGACATAATTCAAGAGTTTGCCCCTCGATTTGCTCCAGCTGCAAAAGTGCTCTACGTGGGTGATACTGGAAACAAAGGAGTAATCCACGACGAGAGTTTTTTAGCAAAGTTGGGCGTCAATGTGCATGAGCGCGGGAAGATGCCCGACGTCATTCTTTATCTCGAAGAGAAAAAGTGGCTCTTTCTGGTTGAGAGCGTGACGTCAGTGGGGCCTGTCGACGGCAAGCGCCATGCAGAACTCAGTTATCTTTTTAGGGATTCAACCGTTGGCTTGGTGTATGTAACGGCATTCCCAAGTCGTCAGTTAATGGCTCGATTCCTTCCTGACATAGCCTGGGAGACAGAAGTCTGGTGCTCCGACAATCCAACACATCTTATTCACTTCAATGGTGATCGTTTCCTTGGCCCTCATGTCTCAGAGCGATAATTTTAAAATGGATCTATCTGGCCAATACAGACTTGAAGACTTCTTTGGAAGAAAAAGAATACGCGAACAAAAATATGATAACGACCAGTTAACTCGCGTTCTACAGGCCTGCACGATATTAAAGGCACTGGGTCTCGATAGGCGACATTACTACTCCACAGGAGAAACGGACAGATCGCCGTGGGTGTTATTAGCATTGGCAGGCATATCGCGTAATACCTATTGGAAAGAAGCAACAAATAGCCAAATAGGAATTGATGCAATAATTAATTTTATCGAAAAAAATTACAACTTCAAATATAAGACAGGTTCCCGAGAAGGGATTAGAAAAGAGTGCCTTCACCTTTTTTTGTATCGCCGCCTTGTAAATGTAAATGAGGATACACCGCATAGAGCGACTAACAGTAAAGACTACAATTATTCATTAACGCCAGAATTCTTGAAGGTTTTAAAGTCGTTTGAAGAGGATTCGTGGGAAGGTGAACTTAATAGTTTTGCGTCGTCTTTAGGTGAGCTTGAAAAAAAATGGCAAGAGAAAGTTATAAAATCAAAAATTAAGGTTTCTATAAGCCCCACCCATTCGATCCTTCTTTCACCTGGCGAACACAATCAGCTGCAATCCGATATTGTTCACAAGTTTTGCCCTAGATTTATAAAAAATGATTTTTCCGTAATCTATTTGGGGGATGCTGACAAGGCAAGAAATTCAGGTGGCAAACTGCTTCATATGGATTCAAAGGCTTTTGATGATCTGAACATTAAGGTCTTGGATAAGGGAAAGCTGCCAGACGTGATGGTTTATGACCAGAAAAATAACTGGCTGTTTTTGATCGAGGCTGTTACTTCACGTGGAGAATTCTCAGCAACGCGACACGATCAACTGACAAAATTGGTTACCAAATGCAAAGCTGGAATCGTATTTGTCACAGCTTTCCCAACCCGAAAATTACTGCGAAAGTTCGTGGCGGATATCGCTTGGGAAACAGAAGTTTGGATTGCTGAAAACCCAGACCACATGATTCATTTTAATGGTGATCGTTTCTTGGGTCCTCATGATACATTTAGCTAACAAAGTGCTGCACTCGGATAGGTTTCTCTCTTCTATTCTAATTTAGTGGTGAGCGCGGCATTGGCGAGTATCTGCTATAGGGCTCATACAGAAGTGACGGTGCCCCGACAATCTCGTTAGGCTATTACTGATGTGAGCTTCGGCAAACTATTGCAATAACTTGTAATTTGGTCAGAAAAATTTAAATAAAGGTTAAATGCGGATGCGTATTGAGGATGGTTACCTGCTAGGTGCGTGGCAATACGATAAGGAAGACAACAAGATTTACCCCTATCTTTTAACAAAGCTACGTGCTTCTGAACAGACCTTTGATGTTTCTTTAACTGGTAAAAGTTTTCCGGGCAGTTACGCCGGAGTCAAGGTTGATGACTTCATTGAGGGCTTGCGAAACCAAACCTTTCCGTATCCAGCAACCGTACGGATGAAACCACTCAACGTGAAGGGTTCCGGAAATGCTTGGCTGATTCGAAACCTGCGTTTAGACTCGTCTTTCAACGACGGTGGAGATTTTGGTTTGCCTTCCCCAACGGTGCGTTTAAATGATGTAAAATCTGAATTTGAAGATCTACTCCACAATTCTAGATTCCTCTCTGATGAGGAGCTTGAAAAGAAAAGTAGAGAGTTTCCGGATCAACCAATTAAGTTGGCGGTTACATCTTTTGTCTATCAGAGAAATCCATATGTTGTCCTTAGGGCACTACAACGAGCAAATGGTGTTTGTGAACACTGCTTTAGTGCCGCCCCGTTTATTCGTAACTCAGATGGATCACCATATTTAGAGGTCCATCATAAAATTCCATTGGCGCAGGGTGGTAAAGATACGTTTGAAAACACCGTTGCACTTTGCCCAAACTGCCATCGACTAATGCACTTCGGACCAATCGCCTGAAGGGCTCAGTAGTTCGCTATGGCTCATAATCAGCTGGTCGTGAGCACCCGCAATTGCCTGATAGCCGACTGCTTGCTTTCACTCCGGCGTCATCAGCTCCGCGAGTGTCAGCTTGATGAGCTCCTCGTTCCGGTCGATGGCATCTAGAGTGCCGCGCATGTTGTCGTCGACCTCTGGCGACCCGCGCTCCTCGAGCCAGTTCGACAACTCCAGGATAGCGGCTTCGAGGGCGAGCTGGTTTTCGTTGATCTTGAAGAGCTGGGAAGGGAGCAGGTCTGAATTGAACATGTGCTAATTCTCCATGGATGAAGAAAACGTAGCAGTCGGTGACTATTGGGGGGAAAGGGGGGGGAGGCTATGGTCGGCAGGACGCCGTGAGGGTTGTGCGCAAAACCTTCGCTGTAAGCCACGGTTTACCGTTTGCATAAGCACAAAAAAGCAGGTGTTTTGCCGTCCTTAGAAGTGGTTGTATTCTTTTAAAACCAATAGGTTAGGCTGCTACAGCCCCCAACATGGGGTGCTAGTGCACTATAGCTCCCCAAGATCAATCAAACGGCCACTATCGCCTGATCGGCCTAGACCTAGCCAATTAGAGAAACTCCTTAAAGGTGTAATCTCCAAGCCAGGCCATCGTTTCAACAGGTGGATTGATGAGCTCGACGATCGTCGAACCTTTGCGACGCCATAGCCTGATGACATTTGGCGACGTGTGGGGAGTAAGGGTATCTTTAACAGTATTCAATGCAACTTTGGCACTCGCCTCTAGATAAGGTCGTTCCGCCTGACGTACGGCTTCCCAAATCGCTTCAAGTTCGGTCATAGCCCCACGCGGCAAAGGGTCGACAGGAAACTGCGAGCCCAGCTTTCGTAAATCAGCTCTTACCGGCCCCCAAAGGTCACCACCATCGTGTAATAATTGTTCGGCATTGAACAATAAATGCAGGCTGTGCATTGTCATTCCTGAGTTGCCTATTGCCTTGGATTCGAAATCGACAATTCCAACCGGGGTGCCGCAGTGTTGAGAAAAATTTCGAAGCTTATACATAAACCGGTAAGCGAAAACACCATCGAACGAGGTAGCTGTGGACGTGCGAAAGACCGTTAAGACCTCTGAGTTTTCGGCGTATTCTCTCTTAAGACGTGTCTCCGTGTGATCAAGAAACTGTCGGACTGCGGTCAAAAAGTTAAGGAAATGTCGGTTTACTTCAATCATCCCTTCACGCTGTAGCCTGCCACGCTCGCCGGGTCCTGGTTGTCTTTTAGAGAAATCGCTTACGCAACTCTCAAAGGCGGTGAGGTTTCGACGTACGATTTCGATAAGTGAACTCGCCTTGTCGTGATTGAGGAGATGGTTGTGCGCTTTTTGGTAGGCGGCAGCCTCATGTGTAGTGAGTTCGCGACCCATATCGAAGCCGCCCGGGCGTATCGCAGCTAACCGCAGTGCTTTTTCGGGCTTCGCCCCTACCGTCCCTATCATGATTACTCTACCTACCTGTCTTTAATGAAGAGTTCCTCTCAAGAATAATGCCCCAAGCCTTCCCTTGAGGGCTACTGAGTCTATGGCGGATTTAGAACACAGGGAGAGGCCCATCCGCGCCGCAATGGTGTTCTCCTCCAGATGGTCGGCAGGACGCCGGGGAGGGGCCGAAAAAGTGTGGGGACTTTTTCGGGGATTTGCTGTTTTCGTTTTGGCTCCGTAGGGCACCGTTTGCAGCGAACGCCAGTAGAAGACTCAACAAATGCTGGGGATTGCGCCCATTTTCAAGCATGGAGTGCTAGGGGCCGTGTGCGTCGCCGATGAATTTCACTCCGGCGCCATCATCACCGCGAGCGTCATTTTGATGAATTCCTCGTTCTTGTCGATGGCTTCTAGGGCGCAACGAACGTTGTCGGCAACATCGGCTGATCCACGCTGCTCGACCCAGTTCGACAGTTCCAGGATGGCGGCCTCCAAGGCAAGCTGGTTTTCGTTGATCTTGAACAGCAGGGAAGGGAGCAGGTCTGAGTTTGGCATCGAGAATCCTCGGTTATGAGGTCAGCGTAGCACTGTGTTTCATGAAAGATTTTTAACCGTTGGCAGGACGCCGGGGAGAGGGAAAATCAGGAAAGTTTTGTAACGGTTACCAAATAGTTTTGTAACGACCTATTTAAATGCCTTGAGGAAGCGTGGGTCATCGCTTCTCAAGAGCCTTGATTTAGGTTGACTGACTTCCTCAGGGCGTGAAGCGGTCATTCGTAGAGTCTCTCTAGCAAGCTTGCTCGCTTATTTGGGATGCGAACACTCGATCCACCCAATGGTGCAACTCATGACCCCTACAATTTTGCCAGCGACAGTTCTTCGTCCCGAGATGAATGATAGCATTTTGATCTAAGCGTTTTTAACTTGCCGGAATTTTCTTGTCTACGCTCGCATTAGCACCTGATATCTCGATCACAACACACAGGTACCAACTGAGGTTAGGTTATGTCCGATGACGGCTATGGGCGCAGCAGGGCAAGTATTTTTTTTCCAGTTTTCAGTATAGGGCAGACGAAGCTGGTGATTGTGTCGCTTATCCTTTTACTGGTGGCAGTCAGCGCCATTGTGCCCGATACAGCTGAGGGAGGGTGGTTACTGGTCCAGCAGATGATCTTGGTTGGATACAAGGATATGGGAAGTTTTAGTGAAGCATCAAGTCATAGATTGGTAGTAATGGTTGGTTTTTCTATGGCGGTTATTTTGTCTTGGGTTGCTGCCATTGTGACGTCGTTGACTCGTCTTCATATGCATGCTTTTCAGGCTGTTGAGAGAAAAAGCTGTTTATCAAGAGTTCTGACTGTTGGGTTCATTTTAGTATTCTTGTTATTGCCAATTTTTCAAGCGCTGCCAAATAGTGATTTGCACTTCTCATATCATGTGTTTAAGGCAATGTGGGAAAGTAGATTGTTGATAATCGTGGCGAGCATTGTGTATTTTTTGATCTCTATGGTGCTTTGGGTGCTGGTTTTATTTGAGGTTTCTAATGTTCTCGGTCGGAGGTCGTCAACGCGTAGTTGAACTCTGTCATGGTCAAACAGCGAGTTGCTGGCCGTTTGCAGCCGATCGTAACCGGCTGCTTTTGGCCGATCGGTGCCTGTCGCGAAGGGCAGAGTGCGACCCATGGCGGTCAGTCCAGACAGGCAAAAAGCGGCCATGGCTGCCGTCGTGAATAACAATGGCAAATTAGTGGCTATGCTTGGTCAGGTACCTGTACGCGTTGGAGGGGAACACCATCCAGCAGGCTCGTGAAAACGTGATCACCTCGCTTGAGGCGTCATCACAATTTGCCCTTTTGCCACTGAGTCGTCACTAATATGAACAAAAAAGAAGCTAAAGCCAAAGTAAAAGATCTGCTCTCGTCAGGAGTACCTAGATCGGAAGTATTCGCGCAGCTATCAGGCCAAGGGGTCAAGGACAGCCTGCTTGCCAGCTTGATCGCTACAACTGCTGACCCTTACCTCTGCGATATACATGACCGCAAGGTTAATGCCGTTATTACACTAATGTTTATCCAGGCTGCACTCGCTCTTATAATCGGCTTTAGTATAGGTTCAACTATTGGACCTAACGCTAGATGGGTAATTGGCGGTTTGTGCGCACTTGTCCCGCTCTTGTTTGCTTGGGGGTTCTACAATCATCTGGCAGGAGCTTACAATGCATACATTGTTCTATATGCGGGTTCGGCAGCGGGGCAAGTGGAAGGGGTGACTTCAGGCTCCATCGCAATGCTTGTCGGCTCGACCATAGGCATCGGAATGTTTGTTTATGTATGCTACGTTCGCCAGAAGATATTTCCAGATTGGGCTTTTTTTTCACCGAGAAAAGTCAATGGGCGATATGTGTTTTCTAACTGAAGAAACCGTTAAGGATAATTCGATTTAATTGTGCGAAATAAATAATGGGGTTCTTGAGTAAAGGTGCGAGGGCAGATCTGTTTTTCACGTTGACCTGAGCAGTGATGGTTCCAGACTCGCTGCGGGAAAAATGAGGAATTGAAATGCAATGGCCGAAAGGAGGAATTGAGCAGATCAGGTTGACCTTCGGCGCCCTCGGAGTGGTCGCGTTGATTCTGCTCATTTTTGTCGATTCCTATGGCTACCGTGGAGCCGACATTGAGTTCATTCGTGGCAGGGCAGTTCATTTCATCGGTGGTAAAGTGCCCGTAATCACAGTTAGAGATTCGGAGTCAGGTCGATATAAGCAGCTGGATTTTCGATTAACCCGGGCGCCTGGATTGTTCAGAGAGGCAAAAGGTAAAGAGATTGAGTTGTCTTTCATAAATGGCAGTTTGCTGGACTGCAGTGTCGACGGCGTGAAGCTTTGCTCTGCTCGATGTTCTTCAGGAGGTGAGTGCGAAGAGCAATATGAGTCCAGGATGAGTAAGAAGGCTCGTTTTCTCGTATTTATGTTTTTCTCGTTCTCGGCATTTGCTCATCTGATGCTCATATGGAAAAGCTGGAAGCTCAGGCGCGGTCACTGATTCGTCAATGGGTAACTCGATGGCAGGCCAGGACTCCTGGCTTAATAGCTGCAATCGAATATGGTGACTATTCTTTTTGGGTTACCCACGCTGGCTCAGATGCGCGGGAGCGTGCATCCGCCGATCCCGGAAGGCCCTATCCAAAAACTGCCGGTTGGCCGGCTTCCGGGGGCATAGGCGGCGTCCCCTGCTACGCTGAATTCGCATACGGGCATACCTTCACCCCTGCTGCGCCTTGACGCGACCAGATCAAGACGGGCCGAGGGAAACATGGTGCAACCGATGAACTTGACACTGTATGTCGCCTAATTAAGTGCAAGGGAGTTCAGCAATGGCAATCATCAAGTGCAAAGAGTGCGGCAAGGACAAGAGTCAGACGGCTGAGGTATGCCCTCACTGTGGTTTCAAGCAGCGCAAAACAAGTTTTGTCACATGGCTATTCGCCATCCTCATCGGCTTGCCGATGCTTGCCAGCATCTTTATACGCGCAAGCCATGAGAGTCCTGCTCCAAGGTCGATGACGCCAGAAGAATTTGCTGTAAAGAAAAAAGAAGATGCAGCCACCCAACGAGCCGCTGCTGGCGCTGTTCTATTGAAGAAGGCGATGCGTGATCCGGATAGTTTTAAGCTGGAGTCAGCTTTAGTTATCGATGGCAGCGGAGCGGTTTGCTATAACTACCGAGCAAAGAATGGCTTCGGCGGTGTAAATCGGGGCCATGCTGTCCTTTCTACAGATGGTAAAAGATTTAAGACTGATGATATGGATGGCTTTACTACGCTTTGGAACAAAGAATGCGCGAATAAATCAGGCTCAGAAACGGCAACTGCAATTAATTGGTTCACTCTGTAGCACACCAGGTTCCTGGGGGTATATCGCTTCGCGCTGGACTGTTGGAGCCGACGTCGAATTGACCCAGTTGCCGAGATATCACTGGCCCGGTCTGATTTCTCGCGAACCATTACCTTTACTGGATTTGTACCGGTATGGAGGTGGGTTAGTCTTGCGCCAGCACGTGGGTCAATTTGGCGTTGGCGTCAACAGCAGTAGTCAGCCAGGCGTGGCAGGTTCTTTGCTTTCTCGTCGGATTCAATGGGCCCGAAACGCCCTTGGTGTAAAGCAAGTCGAGACGATTTCTGAGAAAAAAATTTTCGAGCAGTGAATCGCGCCAGATTTCGTAGCCACTCTCAGCGGCTGCTGTGGGTCGATTTCAGCCCATCGCAACAGGCGACAGTCGGCCAGAAGCAGTCATTGCCTAACGATTAGGTAAAGGGGCGGGCTTTAGCCAGTCCCTGTGAGCTGGGTATACGGTTTGAGCCGTTTGTTAGGCCTCATTCCGCACATTTCTTAGAAAGAGCCGACACTGACGCTTTGAAGACTTCTATTTCTTGTAAGATATCTTGTCGAACCCGACTTGCACTTTCCTTATACCGTTCTTGATAAGACTGAATGTTTTTCTCAGATGAAGACTGTTCTTCGTAGAATGCCAAGGATTGTCGCAAATTTTCTATTCGAGCGTTGTGTCCTTTAGCTAATTCTTCTGATCCCTGAAGATTGCAGGTGCTGGTCGCAGCGGCCACTACTGCTGCTGCTGGTGCTGCTGATGCAGGTAGATAACCACGAAAAGCAAAGCCTACACTAAAGCCGAGAATAATTAGACTAAACCCAAATACCACCGGGTGAGATTCAAAACTGGACTTAAAACTCATAGTTTTCCTGAAACCTAACTACCTTAGGGTGGCACTACTGTCGTCGTCCTTAAGCCCTTGTCTTGCTTGAAGGCATTCGCGTCAAACGCGACATTGCCCAGCGAGAAGAACGACATGCATGGCGGTAAACTCATCTGCGGTCAAGATTCAGCGCAGAATCTCAACGCTATCAATTTGCCACTGGTCTGTCCACCGGCGGCTAATGGCCGATTGCTGCTCTTGCATGCTCACTCCGGTGCCATGAGTACTTCGAGGTTCGTTTTGATAAATTCTTCGTTTTTGCCGATCATTTGCAGGGAGCCTCGAACGTTTCCGGCTACGGTCGGCCAGACTCCCGGGAGTACCGAAAAAGGTGTGGGGACTTTTTCGGGGATTCGCTAATTTCGGTTTGGCTCTGTAAGGCACCGTTTGCAGCGAGCGCCAGTAGAAGACTCAGCAAATGCTGGGCTTTATGCCCATTTCAAGCATGGGGTGCTTGGGGTCGAGACGACACCAGTAGAGCGCGTGAAGTATGCATGATCGGCATACCACTGATGGTTATCACGCTGCCTGAGTGCACATTTTCGATGCTTGAATCATGGTTTTTTTTGGACCGCAATCTTCTAAGGTTATGCGGAAACATTGGGCTGTATGGCAAGCCAATAGGCTTGATTGCGGTCCGGAAAACCTATTGGAAGCCCCGGTCTGATTGATTTTCCCTCGGGACTTAAAATCCCCCGCTCGTAAGGGCGTGCCGGTTCGATTCCGGCTTCGGGCACCATGAATATCAAGGGCTTGCGTGAGATACTTCATGCAGGCCTTTAGTTTTTTATTGCCGCAATTTTTGAATCTTGCCGCAATTCCTACGTTGTCGACGTGACTTTCTTACCTTTCCGATTGCGGATGTAGTGCTCGGTCATCACAACGGTGGTGTGGCCTAGTTGGTCCATCGCCTCTCGAATGTTGCCAGTCGACTCATCCTTATCAGTAGCTGCTTTTGCCCGCAAATCGCGCATTTGGAAGTCGGCTTTGTCGATCCCAGCTTTCTTCCTTGCTTCGATCACGGGTTGGCAATGCCGAGCTTCTGCGCCACTGTCTTGCACGGAGCTTTTGAAGCCGTGACCCCAAGCGACGATTAGTTCAGCATGTTGTCAATTCTGGCGTTAGGAATACTCGTTATGGTCAGTTCCAGTTCATCCCAGTCGATGCAAGACTTCAGTCAAAACTTGCGCCTTCTCTGCGGATATTATAAGTCGGTGGCGAAGGTGTGCCGCTCCCTTGATATCAACCGCCAGCAGTTCAACAAATACTTGGGGGCGCAAGCGACTCCCTCGTCCTTTACCCTGCGCAAGATCTGCACTTTTTTTGGGGTGGATGAGGAGGAAATATTCTCCGAGCATGAATCCTTCCGCGCTCTGCTCAACAGGCAACGCACGGCGCGAGAGCCGGACAGTGCGGTACCAGCCGATTTTTTCCCGAGCTCCGCGCAGGCGTTGTCGAAGTACCAGGGTTACTACTTTGTCTATTTGATGTCGCCTGCCGCGCCGGGGGAGGTGATCAAGTCGATTACCCGCTTGACCCGCTCCGGCGAAAAGATCCTAAGTAAAACCTACGAGCGGATGAGGCTGGGCGATGACCAGCTGAACAGTTTCGGCATCAATAAATATCGTGGGTTCTGCTTTGCCTCATCGGATCTGATTTACATCGTCGAGCGCGAGTACCTCTCGTCCCGGGGCTATATCTGGTCAGCGCTTTATCCCTCCTACCGCAGTCGTTTCCGTTTTCTCAACGGCTTGGTGCTCGGCGTTTCGGGTGACAATTTCCGCCGTCCTTTTGGTGCCCATATTGTATTTGAGCACCTAGGCGAGTCGATCGACCTGCGTAACGCTCTCACCAGTTGTAGCTGTTTTCCGATTGATGCCCCTGAGATTCCCGACGAGGTGAGGTCGCGGCTGCTGGTACATCCATCAGAAGGTGAGTTCAACCTCGTCCCTCCGCTGTTTTAGTCTTTTTTTAAAATTGACGCTAGGTGACGCTTTGGGGCGTCACCTGGCGTTTTTTTCTTCGTGCTCGCGAAATTGAGCTGGCTGTGCGGCAGATCGATAATGCCATACACCACTCAGAAGTCAGTTTCGTTAACGGCCAATCACATCATTCATTCCAGTTGAATGAGTGCCTGTTTCTACAAGTGATCCGCTGCGCCCGCCATAAAAATAAGAGGAACACCGATGAAATTCAAAAGAACATTGATGGCGGGGTTGATGGCGCTGTCCATTACTGCGCCATTGACCAGTGGTTTGGTGTATGCGGCAAACAATACCTTGGTTGTCGCTGATCGAGCCTCTTTCAAGGATTGGGATCCAGCTTCGGCTTTTTCGGAGGAAGTGCGGGTACTGGGCAATATCTACGAGACACTAGTTGTATATAACGCGCCAGGCAGTGCTGAGGAGTTTTCCCCCGGCCTCGCCACGTCCTGGGAAAGCAGCGACAACGGCAAGACCTGGACCTTCAAGCTGCGGCACGGCGTTAAATTTCATGACGGTTCGGCCTTTAATGCCGCAGCGGTCAAAAAGTCCATTGATTACGTCAAGCAGCTGAAACAGGGCGCTGCGTTTGTATGGAACGGTCTGGATACCGTCGAGGCCCTTGCTGACGATACGGTAGTGCTCAAGTTTAAGAGTCCCACTCCGGCCAATTTGATCGCGGCAGGTCAGTATGCCGCATACATCATTGCCCCGGCGGCGGTGGAGAAAGGTCATGACTGGATGATGGCTCCCAACGCCATCGGTACCGGTCCCTACAAACTTGGGCAGGTCGAACAGGGCCAGCAAGTGGTGCTTGAGCGATTCGATGGCTACTGGGGAGGTTGGAAAGAAGGGCAATTTGATCGGGTCATCGTGAAGGTCGTATCCGAAGCCGCCACTCGTACCCAGATGATCAAAAATGGCGAGGCCGGTGTCGCTTGGGATATCCCTCTTGATCAGCTCAAGGTGTTGGGAGAGAACCCCTCCATCAAGGTGAGCACCGCGCCTTCGTGGAAGAACTTTCAATTTTTGATCAATACCCAGAAGTACCCTACGAACAACCTGGCATTTCGTCAGGCGCTGCAGTACCTCTGGGACTATGAAAGTGTCACCAAAGATATTTTGCATGGCTACGGCAGCGTTCCCAAGGGGCCTTTGCCCACCAGTATCTGGGGGCATGCCAGCGTGCCTATGGCCTCTTACGATCTGGATAAAGCCCGACAATTGTTGGAAGCTTCCGGTGTACCTAAGCAGGACTGGAAGGTCTCGATGCAGTACATCAGTGGCATCTATGCAAACGCTGCTGAACTATTCCAGGCGACGGCGTCTCAGGTTGGCGTTGAGGTGGAGTTACTCCCCGGCGAGTGGGGTGTGATCTGGGATAAGGCAAAGAAGCTGGATACCGCTCCCAACATGCAATCTATGGCTTGGTGGCCGACGTATCCGACACCCAGCGATTGGCTTTTCAGTGAGTTCCATACCGAGAAAACCACGCTATTCAATCTGTCTCACTACAGCAACCCAAGCTTTGATCAGTTGATCGAAGAGGCGGCGGCGCTAGAAGGCAGTGATCGGGCCAAATCCACTGAAAAGTACGTGCAGGCCCAGCAGCTACTGGCCAAGGACGCTCCTGCGATCTGGTACGCCGACGTGCAGCAGATACGTGTCTCCCGCAAAGACATCAAGGGTATGGAGAAGAGCCTGAATCCTGCTTATGAGGCGATTCTCTACTACAGCTTGAATCGCTGAATGCTGAGTCGTCCTTGATGAAGTGGTACGTGTAATACCTGATTTGCCATGTAAATCGATAACCAGGCAGTTAGTTAATTTGCCTGGTCATTCCCTCAAGGGTTAATCCGCTTTTGGGGTTTTATGTAGGGCGTAAGAAGTCAGGGTCAAGTTTTTTAGCCACAAGGGGTATTCCAAATGGCGAAGTATATAGCTCAGCGATTGATAGTGATGTTCTTCATTCTTTTGGGAGTGTTGACCATCACCTTCGTTCTGAGCCGAGCTCTTCCGGGTTCCCCGGTAGAAATGATGCTGGGAAACCACCCCACGGTGGAGCAGATTGCCGTTGCACGGGAAAAACTGGGGTTGGATAAGCCTCTGCCGATCCAATACTTCAACTACGTCGGTGATCTTCTCCGAGGTGATTTTGGCACTAGTCTGCGCACCGGGCGGCCGGTGGTGGAGGAAGTGGTCAGGCGGGTTGGCGCGACTTTTGAACTGACATTCCTGGCGATGTTCTGGGTGGTAGTGCTGGGGGTGCCGATCGGTGTCATCTCAGCGGCGCGGCAGAACTCAGTGGTCGACAATGCGGCACGAGCGGGGTCCATCGCCGGGACGGCGTTTCCAGTTTTCATCCTGGCCATGGGCTTGCAGTTATTGTTCTACGGCAAGCTCAACTGGCTGCCCCTGCAAGGACGTATCGATGCTTCCATTCTTCTCGATAGCCCTTTTGAGCGTGTGACAGGCTTTTACCTGATCGACACTCTGCTGGCCGGTAATTTCGTAGCACTGTGGAGCGCCATCAAACACCTGACGCTACCCGTGCTCACCCTGGTCATCGTGACCTTGGCCACTGTCACCCGGATCACCCGCAACATGATGGTGGAGGTGCTATCCGAGGAGTACATCCGTACGGCCGTTTCTTACGGTGTACCCAAGTGGCGTATCCATTACGCCTATGCCCTGAAGGCGACAATGATTCCGCTCCTGACAGTGGTGGGCCTGACCTTCGGTTACCTGCTCGGTGGTGCGGTCGTGGTTGAGTTCGTTTTCGATTGGCCCGGCCTGGGCGGCTTCGTGGTGTTTTCGATTGCCCAGAATGATTTCCCCGCTGTGATGGGAGCCACCCTGGTGCTGGCCACGACGTATCTGTCGATCAACCTGATCGTTGATCTCTTGTATCACCTTGTTGATCCGAGGTTGCGAGTCCAATGAGTATCCAAGACGTATCCCTGTCCATGTCCTCGCGAGCCCCATCATGGCGTATCAAGGCCCTGGCGTTTGCCAGCGATAACAAGTTGTTTGTATTCGGCGCGCTGTTATTGCTGTTGATCATCCTGGCGGCAGTCTTCGCCCCCTGGCTTGCACCTTATGAACCGAACAAGATTGTCTTTTCCCAGAAATTGCTGGCACCCAACTGGGCACACTGGATGGGCACCGACGAGTTTGGTCGCGACATTCTTTCACGGGTGCTTTACGGCGCACGCACCTCGCTGATCATCGGAGTGAGCGTGACTCTGATTGCGATGCTGATCGGGATTCCGATTGGGCTTGTTTCCGGTTACTTCGGTGGTCGAGTGGATACGCTGATGATGCGTTTCACAGATGTGTTCCTGGCCTTTCCGCCGCTGTTGTTGCCGATCGCTATCACCGCTGCGCTGGGATCGGGATTGGCCAACGCCATGTTAGCGCTCGCTGTCTCTTGGTTTCCCTGGTACGCGAGGATCATGCGCGGTGCGGTAGTACGGGTTCGTTCAGAAACCTATATCCATGCCGCCCGTTCCATGGGCGTCAGTCACGGCCGTATCTTGCTTCGTCATGTACTGCCCAATGCCACCACGCCTGTGATCGTGCAGGGCTCCATGGACTTTGGTTACACCATTCTCGCCGCTGCCTCGCTGAGCTTTATCGGGCTGGGGGCCAAGCCGCCCATGATCGAATGGGGGCTGATGGCCGCAGCGTCGCGCTCGCAGTTACTCGAGAATCCCTGGACGGTGCTGTTTCCCGGAGTGGCGATTTTTGTCCTGGTGCTGGCCGTCAACCTGGTAGGTGACGGGCTGCGCGATGTGCTTGATCCAAAGAAGGGGATGCGCTGATGATCGACGAATCCTTGCAGTATTCGACTATTGAGCGTCTCGCCGCTGCGAATAACGACGCAGCTCAAGACCTGGTGCTGGAAGTGGAAGGGCTGACGGTGTCCTTCCCTGGTTTGTTCAAGACCGTACAGGCCGTACGCGGCATCGACCTTAAGATAAGGCGCGGCGAGATCCTCGGGTTGGTGGGGGAGTCGGGCTCGGGCAAGTCAATGACGGCCATGTCCTGCCTTGGATTGATGCCTGAGGCCGCTCGGCTGGGAGGCAGTGTCAGGGTCGCCGGACAGCAGGTCAACGGCGCGTCGGCATCGCAGCTGGCGGTTTTGCGTGGCGGTGGCGCGGCGATGATCTTCCAGAATCCGATGAAGGCGCTCAACCCGTTCTTCACCGTCGGGCGGCAGATGATCGATGTCATCGGCTGCCATCGGCAACTGAGTAAGGCACAAATCCGCGCCGAGGCGCTGAGCTCGCTGGAAGCGGTGAGCATGCCCGACCCCTCTCTGGCGCTAGCCAAGTACCCGCACCAGATGTCTGGCGGTCAGTTGCAGCGAGTGGTGATTGCGATGGCGCTGGCCTGTCGGCCAAAACTGCTGATCGCCGATGAGCCGACCACGGCGCTGGACGTCACCGTGCAGGCGCAGATCATCGCCCTGCTGCGCAAACTGGCACGGGAGCAGGACCTGGCGATTCTGTTTATCACCCACAACCTTGGGGTAGTGGCTTCGCTCTGTGACCGGGTGGCGGTGATGTATGCCGGCGAAGTGGTGGAGAGCGGTCCGGTGGGCGAGGTGTTCAAGCGACCTGCACACCCCTACACCCTGAAGTTGATGGGTACCGTGCCCAAGTTGGGGCAGGGACCCCAGCCCCTGGGCTTCATCCCGGGGCAGGTGCCGAACATGGCGGCTCCCCCGGCTGGCTGTGCCTTCAACCCACGTTGTGAACGCGCCACCGGACGCTGCAATCATGCTGCGCCGAGGGTTGTCATCGGCAAGGAGCACTGGGCAGCTTGCCACAACATATTGGTCAAGGTGTGAGGCTTCTTTGAAAGGTAAACGGCTATGAATAACAACAAACAGCCCGCACTGTTGAGCGTCAATCAGTTGCACAAGACCTACGCCAGCCGCGACGGCCTGGTGACCGCCATTGACCACATCAACCTGGAGGTGCAGGTCGGTGAGACGGTCGCGCTGGTGGGGGAATCCGGTTGTGGCAAAAGTACGGTGGCCGCGACCTTGCTCGGTCTGCTGCCAGCCGATAGTGGGCAAATTCTGGTCGAAGGTCGGCCGCTGCCCACTGATGCCAGGGCGCGGGGCAGGAGCTTGAGTATGGTGTTCCAGAACCCGTATGCCTCGCTGAACCCGAAAATGACGATCAAGGCGATTGTTGCCGAGCCGCTGAAGGTTGCCTTTGGTTTGCGCGGTAACGCCTTGCACGCGCGCATTCTCACGCTGCTGGGAAATGTAGGGATGGGCGAGGAGCACATGGAACGCTATCCCCATGAATTCTCCGGTGGCCAGTTGCAGCGTATCGCTATCGCCCGGGCCCTGGCGCTGGAGTCAAAACTGCTGATCCTCGATGAGCCTACGGCGGCGCTCGACGTGTCGGTCCAGGCCCAGGTGCTGCAACTGCTCAAGACGCTGCAGACCGACAATGGCCTGAGCTACCTGTTTATCAGCCACGACCTTGCGACGGTCGAGTATCTGGCGCAGCAGGTGCTGGTGATGTACTTGGGGCGCATCGTCGAGGCCGGGCCTGTGGAGCAGGTGTTCGGCCGACCGCGTCATCCCTACACTCGTGCGCTGCTCAATTCAGTGCCCTCCATCGACCCGGAGCGCCGTGACGAGTTGCAAATCCTGAGTGGCGAGATCCCCAGCCCCTTGAACCGGCCTGCCGGGTGCCACTTCGCGCCCCGTTGCCCGCGGGCCAGTGAGCGTTGTCGCCGAGAGGTGCCAGCCGAGACCCAGGATCACGGCCACCGCTTTTCTTGCCACCACCCTCTGAACGATGAGAGCTGAACCCCTATGTACAATAAAAAAGACATGACCGCTCCCGGCATTGGTTATCAGGACCTAAGTTTGATGCAGGGCTATCCGCCGTCCCGGGAAAAGCAAGTCGGCCTGCATAATTGGGACAGTCCGCCCTATAACCGCTGGTCGTTCCAGCACATGAGCCAGTTGTTTCCGGTGGCCGCTATTCATCGCAGTCCCGGGCCGGTCACCGAACTCGAGCGCAACGAACGCTCACTTGACGACGTACGTTTCCAGCGGGTCGACGGCGGGCAAACCGATCTGGCGACCTTCTTGACCGATAGCTACACCGATGGTTTTTTGGTGCTTCATCAAGGCAAGGTGGTTTCGGAGCAGTATTTCAACGGTATGCAGCCGCACACGTTGCATCTGTTGCAATCGGTATCCAAGACCGTCGTCGGTAGCCTGGTCGGCAGGTTGATCGGCCTGGGCAGAATCGATCCCCAAGCGCGTGTCAGCCACTATGTGCCCGAGCTTTCGGCAAGCGGTTATGGCGACGCTCGGGTACAGGATCTGCTGGATATGCGCACGGGAGTGAGATTCAGGGAGGACTACACCGATCCGGATGCTGAATTCATCCAGTTGGATATCGCCTCGGGTTGGCGTGAACGGGGAGAGCTAAAGTCACCTGACAGCATTTATGGTTTGTTGAAGTCACTGAGTAAAGACCGTGAACATGGCCAGTTCTTTGAGTACCGCTCAGTGGATACCGACATGTTGGCCTGGGTTTGTGAGCGGGCTTGCGGCGAGCGGCTGCCCGTTTTACTGAGCCGGGAAATCTGGTCAAGACTGGGGGCAGAACAAGACGCGAATATCACCCTCGATTGCGTTGGAACCGCATTGGCCGATGGCGGGATGAGCGCCACGCTGCGTGATCTGGCGCGCTTTGCCCAGATGTATCTGCAGGGTGGACGTTTCAACGGCCAGCAGATTGTTCCAGAGGAGTTTGTGCACGCATGCGGCCGTGGTTCCACACCGGCTTTTGAAGTCCTCTATGGCTTCTATGTCAAACACTTTCCTGACGCAGCCTATAGCAATCAGTGCTGGGTGCTGGACAGTGAACTAGGTACCTACTCGGCGCGCGGAGTATTTGGGCAGAGTATCTATTGGGATCCGGCCTCTGAAGTGGCAATCGTAAAACTTTCCAGTTGGCCGGACTTTATCAATCCAGAGTGGACGTTGAATACCTTCCGTGCCTGTGCGGCAGTAGTTGAAGAACTGCAACGCAGCTGACGCGGGAGTATGAATGACCGCGGCTTGTCAGACACCTCCCAGCCTTAATGAAGAGGTGCCATATACAGGCTCTGCATAGCTACACCCAGACCCTGCAGGCCGCCGGCGGCTGACCCTCCCGGCCCGCACTTGACGCTGTTAACAGCCTTCGTCCTGGCGGGCCTTACCCCTTTTATCCAGACCGCGCTTTTGCCGTGGCCGGGATAGCTGTTGCCAAAAAAAATAAGACCTAGAGAAGAGATGGAGCGACCATGAACTTGAATACAACCCGGGCCTTGCGCTCATTGACCCCACTGGCGCTATTGGGCGCCCTTTCCAGCCCTGCGATGGCGATCCAGGTTACCGACAACCTCGATCTCGGCGGTGCTGTTCGGGCGCGTTGGGACTATGACCCGGATCGCGACATCCAGACGTTCAACTTCGACGCCGCGATCCTCAGCGCCAAGTACAACTCCGACACCTGGATTGGCGAGGCCAAGTACCGTTTCTACGGGCGAGCCTACCCTTACAAGTATACAAATAATGTCGGTGACGTTCAGTTCGCCGAGTTGGCGTGGATCGGCTACAAGTTCAACCCCGACCAGCAGGTCCAAGTCGGCCTGAACCAGCTGCCGTTCGGTTTGCAGCCCTACTTCGGCAGCACGTTCTATCAAACCCTGGGCAGCGTCATGGGACTGGAAGACATCGAAGAAGTTGGTGCCAAGTACATCCAGCAAAGCGGAGACTGGAATATTCAGGCCGGTTATTACCTGCGCCCGGCCTGGCAGGGCAAAGGCACCAGCAACGGTGAAACCTACTCCACCGTGGTCTCCGAAGCGGACAGCTACGTCACTGACGGCAGCAACAACCAGGAACGCAACACCGTGGTACTGCGGGTGGCCAAGGCGCTGGACCTTGGGCCGTGGAAGTCCGAAGTCGGGATCTCTGGCCTGACCTCGTCCCTGGAGAACCGCGACACCAACAACGATGGCCGGCGCAATGCCATGGCGGTGCACTACATCGGCAAAAACGGCCCGTGGGGCGTGCAACTGCAAGCCGCGCGGCAGCAGATGTCCCCGCGCAACCCCGGCACCGATGAACTGGTGACTTTCGGCGGTTACGACGGCACCTTCAACGTCGCCAGTCGCGGCAACTTGTATGTGGCGGATTTGAGCTACGACGTCAGCGGCAAGTACCTGTTCGATCAGATCAGCGGTGTGAAGCTGTACGCCAACTACAGCGCCTTCGATAAGTCCGCGGACGATTTCAAGACCTCGCAACGGATGATTTTCGGCACCTCGTTCTCCCTCAGCAAACTGTGGATCGCCACGGAATGGTTGTACGGCAAGAATGATCCGGTCATCGGTGGCGGCAGCCTCACCCAGAGTCTGGGGGCTGGTGGTAGTAACCAGTGGGAAAACCAGTTGTACATGAACATCGGTTATTACTTCTGATCCGGATTTTTTGGCAACAGCCCTAAAGTCCTCTTCGCGAGCGCGCTCGCCCACAGGTTTAGCGCATAACCTGTAGGCGAGCCTGAATTGGTCAAGTAAGTCCGGACACCGATTACGGTGTTTATGCCGCTTTTTGCTCCATGGCTATTGGCGACAGGTAGTTGTTGTAGCTGTGGAGCCTTGTGCGGTTGCCTGGGTATTTAATTTGGGTTTCTACACGGCCCTTGGTTTAACGAATCCTCTCTCAACTTCGAGGCATTAATCATGACGGATTTGCTTGCACAAAAAGATATTAAAAATCACCTCCATCCTTATACGGATGCTCGACTTCATGAGGCGGATGGCCCCCTCATTATCGAGCGTGGAGAAGGAGTTCATGTTTATGATAATCAAAATAAGCGATACATCGAGGCGATGTCAGGGCTATGGAGTGTAGCGCTTGGTTTCAGCAACCAGCGGCTGATCGAGGCTGCCGAAAAGCAGCTACGTACACTGCCGTTCTATCATGTGTTTTCCAGCAAGGCACACCGCCCCAGCATCGAGCTCGCCGAAAAATTGGTGGAGATGGCTCCGGTGCCGATGAGCAAAGTGTTTTTCACCAACTCCGGCTCTGAGGCAAACGACACAGTAGTTAAGCTTTTGTGGTACCGGAACAATGCTCTGGGGAAGCCCGCCAAGAAAAAGTTCATCAGTCGGCAGAACGCCTATCACGGTATCACTACCGTAAGTGCGAGCCTCACTGGGTTGCCGGCAAATCAGCGCGGTTTTGACGTTCCCCTGCCGGGCTTCCTGCATGTCAGCTGCCCACACTTTTACCGATATGGTCGAGCAGGTGAAACAGAAGAACAGTTCGCCGATCGCCTCGCCCGAGAACTGGATGATCTGATCATCAAGGAAGGCCCTGAGACAGTCGCAGCGTTTTATGGCGAACCGCTGATGGGAGCGGGTGGGGTGATCATTCCGCCGAAGACCTACTGGGAAAAGATCCAGAAGGTGTGCCGCAAGCATGACGTCTTGATTGTCGCGGACGAGGTCATCTGTGGTTTCGGTCGAACCGGCAATATGTTCGGTTGCGAGACCTTTGATATCAAACCAGACGTGATGGTGGTATCCAAACAGCTGTCGTCCTCCTATCAGCCCATTGCAGCCATATTGATTAACGACGCTGTTTACCAAGACATTGCCGACCAGAGCCATTCGATCGGCACGTTAGGGCATGGCTTCACTGGTAGCGGGCACCCGGTAGCTACTGCAGTCGCCCTGGAGAATCTTAAAATTATCGAAGAGGAGGGCCTGGTTCAGCATGCTGCTGAAATGGGGATTATCCTTCGCAAAGGGCTTCAGCAGTTTGCTGATCATCCAATGGTTGGCGAGGTTCGTGGTGTGGGGTTGATTGCTGCCGTTGAGTTGGTAGCCGACCGGCACACAAAAGAGCCTTTTGAGGCTGTTGGCAGACTCGGGCGGTATCTGTCCTCTCAGACCCAGGAGCGTGGAATGATCAACCGAGTCATGGGAGATGCATTGGCATTCTGTCCTCCGTTGATCTCAACGGAGAAGGATATCAATGAAATCCTTGGATTTTTTGCGGCTTCTCTGGATACGACACAGCACTGGTACCTCAAACACACTGCACAGTATTAACGCCACTCACTAGACGCCGCCAAACCCCATTGTTGGCTTCATGATCCTGGTTGGTGACGATGACTTCGTCACCAACCTCAAGACGATTTTCGAATGCTTCGGCGAGAACATAAATGTTCTGGGAGGAGGAAGGGTCGAGATGGATTTCTTCAGCTGAAACACCCAGGTATGCCGCTAATTCCGCATGCGAGTGATCCATCTCTTCACCGCCTCGGCGTGATGCAGGATGAGCTCCGTACGGCTGCATTTTGTTCTGGCGGTAGAAGCGGTTCAGGTTGTCGATGACGTCTTGACAGGCATAGGAGCCGCCAGCGTTATCAAAGAAAGCTTGGCCTTCGAGCGACGGCTCGGCGAACGCCGGGAACTGGCTACGATTAAACGAAAGGTCAATAGTGGACACGGTGGTACTCCGTCTAAGCAGGTAGGATCTGACGGCTCATATGCTAATGGTTGAGCCATGCATGAGGGAGGCGAAAGCACATCGAAACAAACAGCCAATGCATGAATCATGTATTTATAGCTGGAAGAATGCGTAGTTTGCGTCTCTCAAAAAAACACCATGATCCATAATCCGTATCGCAGATATGTGACGTCCGGGACACCCCTAACATGCTAGTGGTGAGACCGAGGCTCATGGTGCAGGTGCTGTGGCAAAAAATTCACTGCGGTCATCGGACATGAGACCGATCATGCAAGCGGAGCGTGCCGGCCGCAGGCCAGAGAGATAGAATCCTGGCTTACCAAGTGATTTTGGTTTGAGTAAAAAAAGGTTCTTCACGGATTACCGGGAAAGACGCTCTTGATCTTCATGAAAAAGAATTCGCTGTCCCGGTAACCGTACGCCATCCGCTTAATGACCTTGATTCGATTGTTGATGCCTTCCAGCTGGCCCGTA